>CACZSX010000070.1 GCA_902783915.1 uncultured Erysipelotrichaceae bacterium
GAACGAAGTAAAAACTCTATTTGTGCATCTGCTTTTACTTCCCCTTTACATTTTTTATATCTATAAATTACCGTTTCTTTTTCACCATTTATTAAACCTGTAATTGAAAATTCAACATCTTTATATTTATTTTTAAAAAACATAATATCACCCCTAATCTACTAAAACTGTATCTTTTAAAAGTATTACATCATCATTTGTTTTAGCTATTTCTTTTAAATTTTTAGGATCATCATCTATAACCATAATTATACTATCATCACGCTTATATTCTTTTAAATATCTTGCTTTTAATACTGAAGTTTCAATCATATCATTATCTTCTCTTGAAATTATAATACGGTTTTCTTTTTTAAAGAAAGACGCATAATTATCTAGCCACCAATGTTTTTGATCAATGCCCTCATTTTTTCTTGTTGCAGATAAAATAAACATTTCTATATTTGGCATTTTAGAAACACTTTCTAATTTTCTTATACTTGCATACAATGGTCTTTTTTTATCATAATCTTTTGCATTATCAAATACATAATCTGCTATTACTCCATCCATATCAACAAATAATTTTATTTTTTTATCTTTATATTGTTTTAAATATTTTTTTAAATACATATTA
Source organism: uncultured Erysipelotrichaceae bacterium (assembly GCA_902783915.1). Classification (GTDB taxonomy): domain Bacteria; phylum Bacillota_I; class Bacilli_A; order RF39; family UBA660; genus CAG-1193. Next base: position 617 of record CACZSX010000070.1, read on the forward strand.
CCACCTGCATTAATTATATCATATATTTTAATTAAATAAAAAAAGCAAAAATAAATTTGCTTTTTTATTTTGTAGGTCCTATCTTTTCATAATCAGCAAGTTGAGACGCTATTAACTCATTTAATGTTACTTCATCTGGCCCTGGCCCAAGAAGATATCTTGGAGATCCAAATTCATCATCACTTAATCTACTAATTGTTTGAATACCGCCATTAGCACATAAATCATATAAACGAAGATTAGGTTTTATTGTTGCAAACAATGTATCTCCACCATTTACATTTGAATTTTCAAGAGGCATATATTGCTCTGGCAATTGTTCACCTTCTTGATATTTTACTATAGTATATACTTCCCCTTTATTTAATCTTGCTATTGCATTTTTTAGGCTTACTCTACCAGCAACTAATTTGGGCCCATCATAACCAGCTTTGTTATAAAAGAAATCATAATCTGGATTCTCATCAAATATTTTATCATAATCACGTAGTTGTATTTCCCCATCTCTTATCATATTATCACCTCTAATTACATATTAACACATAGAAAAATTAATGTAAATATAATTGACTTTTATTTACATTAACTATTTAAAATATATTTTTTTATTTTTACATAGTCACCAACATTTACTTTATTATCACTATTATAATCTGCTGCATCTAAATATACATCTGTTAATCTATTTTTTTCTAATATATGATTTTTTACTTTTACATAATCACCCGCATTTATATTACCATCACCATTTACATCGCCCTTAATTGACATTATATAGGTAAGTATATTATTGCTATCTATACCAAATTTTACTTTTAATTTATCGCCTGTTGCAAAGTTGTTACTCTTAGTTTCATCATTTTTATTAGTAATAATTATACTTCCGGTTGTATCAAAATTATTAGCTATTGTTGTTATATCAGTGCCTATTTCTACACCGTATAGTCGTTTAGTATCTTTATCTAATTTATATGTATCTACTTTAGAATTGAATTTAATATTTGTTATAGTTCTAGGTCTTAAAATTACATAGTAATCTTTATCAAATAATGTCTGAAAATTAATGAAATCTAAGATACCAGTCTTTAATTCATCAGATATTTTATCAGTACATTGTTGAGTTTCTGAAGAACAATCATATACTCCTTCATAAAATTTATCATTTAAGCATTTCTTTTTCTTATATTCAGTATTATTAGTTTGAAATCCGTTACACATACTAACATAATAATCAAATGTAAATTCATTTCGTTCTTGTGTTGTACCAGAATAATTTTTACCAATAAATTTACCATCTATGTATATATATGCATATAATCCTTCTTCTTTTGTATGTTTACTATCTGTAATATAATATATTAAAACATCTCCGTCTTTAAAATCCATTGGATTAATAATCTTTGCCCTATATTTAGTAGTTATAGAGGACCATCTTGGAAGATAGTAATATAATTGTTGACCATCACTTCGTAAAACCAAACTATTCCAATAACTATTTAAAATTGATGAGAAAATTTTAATATGATTGTCATCCTTTGGAGATAATGATATTGAATTATTATGTGTATAACTAGTACTGCCATCAGTATATGTTCTAGATATAAGTTTTTTAAAATCAAATTTGTTGAAATCAATTAACATCTTATCTTTAGTAACGCATGAATATACATCATCTATTAAGTTTAAACCTGTTTTAGTACTTTTCTTATAACAAGTACTATAAGTGTAATAAATATTATAATTTTTTGCTATTACACTATTAGATACCGTTCCGGTTCCAATATACACATTAGGATTACTTTTTTCATAAAACTTTCCTCTTGCTTCTACTAAATCAGTCGTTATATTATTTACTTTAACTTTATATGTAAATGTTCTACTTTTACCAGCATCTAATGTACCAGTATACCAAGTAATTGTTTTTTTATCTTCTATTTCTTCACCTGTTGAAGATACATATATTACATTGTTTCCTATTTCTTCCTCTACAGCAAATGCCTTATTATATTGGATAGGATTATTAGTAACATTACTTTTATTTGTTACTTTTATTGTATATGTTAATATATCCCCTACAGATACACTATTATTATCACCTTTATCTACTGTTTTTTCTATATATAACCCCGGATATTTAGTACGTAGTTCAGCTTTTTTATATTGGTTATAATCTATATTATAATTAAATATCGTTTTACCATTTTCTTCATAATATGGTCTTATTACTATACATTCATCTTTATCAGAAGCACATGATAACATCTTATTTTCGTTAAAGAATGCAGAACTTTTACTTAACCAAAAATACTTAAATGTACCTTCTTTATCAACATCTAAAAAACCATTGTTTCCACGACCACTTTTAAATATATTATGTGATAATCTATTAGTTCCAGTAAGTCTCGTACGAATAAACGGAGATTGAGCAGAATTAAGCATTAAAACATCGTCTACTTTTCCATCATTATTTGTATCTACAATATCATAGACAATCATTACATGCCCTGTATATCCAAAAATATCTCCTGGTTGTAATCTTTTTATAAAATCATCAAATTTAATTGTTGTAGTAGTATTTTTAGTACCATAATATAATACTAAATTACTATTATTAACATACTTTTTTAAATTAATAACTGTATTAGAATACATTGGGAACAATTCATTAGTATTACTTAAACTGTCATCATTATACATTCCGAATGCTTCATTATAAATATTATATACATATGCCGAACATACAGAATTCTTAATATCCTGGCCAGTTGCTTCTTCTGGTGGAGTATTCCCTCTTGTATCTTTACCACTATTATACTGAAAATAAGGACTCTTTATATAATAATCTTTCATTACTTCTTTTACTACATTTTTAGCGTTTTCATAAGAAATATCCGTTTTATAAACGTTTGCTAAAGCAATATTAGGTACAATTAATAATAAAATGAATATATACTTTAGAAACTTCCTCATTTAAATACACCTTCCATATCATATAAATCATATCACGAATAACATATTCAATCAATAAAAAAGACTTTGAATCTTTATTCAAAATCTCTTATTTTCTTTTTTTTACAATAATCGTTATTATTAACATTATTATTACTGCAAATATTGACACTAATGATATTAATAAATTTGCGTTTGATTGATTGGAATCATTAGAAATTATTTTATCCCATTGAGCATAAAGCGTAAAATCTTTATCAATTATTGAATCAGCGGTAATTTCTTTCCCACCACTCTTTTTTGTATACCAGCCCTTAAACTTATATTTATTCCTAGTTGTAATACAAAGATCGCCTATTTTAGTTCCTTTTACTACTGACTTATTTATAGGTTCACACATAACCCCACCATTTGAATTATATGTTATAGTTACTTTATTGTTTTGTGGAGTTTCTTTAGAAGACGTTTCCTCTTTATTTGGTTCCTCGTTTTTCGGATTTTCTATTGGTTCTTCGTTTTTAGTAATCTCTTCTTTGGGTTGTTCTATACTTCCTTTTTCTTTTTTTACTATAATAGTATATTTTCTTGCATTGCCATTTTCTGCTGTTACCACTATATTAAATGTATTTTTATCTTTCAATGTAAACGTTCCAATACCAGTAACAGTAGATTTGTCATCTGCTGCTTCTGCTATTATAGCAATGTTTTTAACATCATCCTTAACAACCACATTATAATTTGTTGTATTTTTATTAAAAGATAATGTACCACTACTAATAGTTAATTTTGATAGATAATTATTAGAACTTCTATTATCTTTTCTAGTAATATTCAACACATAATTTTTAGTTATTCCATTTTCTGCCGTTACTTTTATAGTAAATTTATTTTCTCCATATTTTAAAGTATGCTTACCATCTTTTAATGAAACTATTGCCTTACTGTCTTCTGATGTTGATGATATTAAAATTTCATTTTTTTCAGTTGTAATATTATATGTCGTTTTACTAGATGAAAAGTCATTAATAGTTGTTCCGTCTATCTTAATATCTTTTAAATTGGCATTTGATGACTTTAGAGGATTTACTGTTACATTTATTGTCTCATCAAATGATATAGCATCTCCATTAAAATCGTATACTCCGGATTCATTTTGTACTGCAGCAATTCTTATATTAGAAGTACCTTCTTTTAAACCTTTTATAGTTATTATCATTGTTTCTACATTACCTTTTTCTTTTTCAACTGCATCAAGCCATATATAATATGATCCATTTTTCTCATAAAAATCTGAAGATGTAGATGACAATTTAATATTTGTATTATTTACAATTAAATCTAATCTTGCAGTAGCATCTGTTGCTGTAACTATAAAAGTTGTACTTCCATCTTTATCTATATTTAAATTTTTTTTATTAATAGTTATTCCATCTGCATGTGCACAAATTGGAAACAAAATAACACATAACATTAGTAATATTTTTTTAATATTTTTCATGACCCCTCCTATAATACATATTAATGATAATATATTTTATATATATAGTCAATTATTTAAAAATTTCTCACATACTTCTTTTATTTTATCTAATTCTAAACCTGTAGTTTGTAGTGTATTCCATCCACATTTTTTAGCAGAAAGAATATTATCTTCTCTATCATCTATAAATAAAATATCTTCTTTTTTAAATGGTACTTTATCTTGTACATACTCATATATTTTGATATCTGGTTTTCTATAACCTAGTTCAAATGACAAGAATACATAATCATATTTTGATAAATTAACTTGCTTATCTAATCTTTCTTTATCAAATATAGTTAAATTAGATAGTATTCCAATGTAACATTTATTTTTTAACGATACTTCATAATCTGCTACATCTTTATAATAATCTATTTTATCAAATGTTTTTTTATAAAATTTTACAAATTCTTTATAAGATACATTAAAATTAAAATCTTTTGCCATTTGATTAAATATTCTTTCAAATTCATCATTAGTTTGTACACTACTTAATTTATATTTAGAAATACTTTTAAATATATCATCATTGCCTCTATATCCACATTCATAAAATAAATCTTGCCATGCTTTATGACATGAATATCCTGTCAAATGTGATTCTACTATATTACCCCAATCAAATAATATTAATTTGTTTTTCATACTTTTACCTCTTAATAATTATATCATCTACTATTTACTTTTTTTAATATTTTAATGAATTCACTAGGTAACTTTTCATTTGCTTTACTTATTAATTCATCTTTTATACCATATAAAGCTTCTGCCATACTTCCAACTATTGCACAATTAGTATCTGTATCTCCACCCATTAATAGAGTTTTTCTAATTGCATCTTCAAAACTTATAGAATAATAAAATGCATATAAACAATTTTCAATTGTTTCTTCACACGTACTATTAAATTTAGTAAATGGAATATATTTTAAATTTATATTTAATTTTTTAAATATTTCTTCTTTTGCGTATCCTTTTCTTAAATAAAATATTATTAATGCTATAGTGGTTGCAGAATCTATTGCCTCTTTTGAATTATGCGATGGTATAGTTGCTAATCTTGCATTTTCTATTACCTCTTCTTCTTTATCAAACATATAACCAATTGGAGATATTCTCATCATTGCACCATTACCTATACTATTGCCTATATTATTTGATTCGCTCCATTTTATTATTTTAGGTGAGAATGGAGTTTTAAAATATGGTTCAATATTAGGTTTATAGTCTTGGTATGTTCTTATGTATTGTCTTAAATAATAATCATAATCTTTATTATGTAATATTGCATCTAATATTGCCATTGTTAAAATAGTGTCATCACTATAAAATGATTTGTCATCAATTATACTCTCTGGCGATACTCCCTTAATTTCTTTTGTTTGTTCATATTCGTATATACTACCCGCCAAATCACCAATTATTGCGCCATACATATTATCACCATCTTAATTTAAAAGACTCAAATGAGTCTATTTATTAATTACTTCTTCATATACTTTCTTTAATTGTTTACCAATGTTTTTCATATTTCTTTCTTCTACTACGTTTCTATAATTGTTAGTTAAATCTGGTAATTTATTATTTAGTATTTTTCTTATTTTAATTTCAAATTCATTTACATCTTTTGCTTTATACATATTTTTACCTTCTATTAACCAATCATCAAATATAGGTATATCTCTAACTATACTTCTTGCTTTACATGCCATAGCTTCAATTATTGGTATTCCTTCTGTTTCTTCTAATGTTGGAAATACATATAAATCACATCCATTTAATGCTGCTCTTATCATATCTTTTTCAACATATCCTGCAAATGTTAAGTTATCTAATTTTGTATTAACAGCTTTTTTAACAGGCATAGTTGCTGCTGCAAGTGGACTATATCCAAACCATATAAATTTATATTCAGGCATTCTTTTTGCAAGCTCTACAAAATCTACTATACCTTTTCTTTCAATATATAATCCTATACCTACTATTACTTTATCATCTTTAGTATATCCATATTTTTTTCTAAATTCTAAACCATACTTTTTATTTGGTTTAAAAAATTCTAAATCTATACCATTAGATATTGCATATATTTTTTTATTTTCTAAACCCTTATAGTTTTCTAATAATCTTTTTGAATATGGAGTTGGTGTAATAATTACATCACCCAAACTATAACATTTTATCAACCACCATTTAATTAGTTTAGAAGTTTGTTTTGCAAGTATAAATCCATTTTTATAATCTTCTTCTGTAGAATGTGCATGATATACTATTTTTTTACCTTTTCTTTTCGCACGCTTAGCAACAAAATATGATCTAAAATACCACGTATTTATATGTAATATATCATAATCATCTTTCATGTTCAAAGTATATTCTATATTTTCATCTTCTAAAGCTTTCATTTGGTGTTCAATTGCTTTACCAAGACCACTTTTTCTTACTGTCTTTAAACCTTCTGTATACAATAATATTTTCATAATTATTACCTCATAATAATTATACCACATTATTGCATATTTTTTTAAATATGGTATATTTATTAGTGGTGATTTTATGAATATCAAAGTAATGAGTTTTAATACTCAACATTTTAAAAATTTTGTTACTAAAAAAATAGACTATACCTCTATTGTAAATTTAATAAAAAAGTATGAGGTTGATATAATTGGTTTAAATGAAGTATTTGATAGATTTATAGTTAAAGGGCAAGCAGAAAAGATTGCTAAGAAACTTGGATATTATTGTTATTTTGGTAAGGCCACTAATTTAGCTTTTAGAAATTATGGTAATGCTATTATATCTAAATATCCAATATTAAATGCTGAGATAATACATATACCATATTCTATAAGATTAGAAAAAAATTATCAGAAAAGAACAATATTAAAAGCAAATATATTAGTAGATGATAAAGTGTTACATGTATATGTAACTCATTTAGGTCTTAATATTGATGAAAAAGAAAATGGTATTGATACAATAGTTAAAAATATTAGTAATAATAGAACTATTTTAATGGGCGATTTTAATATGACTCCAGATAATAAAAATATAGATAAAATAAATAATATATTAGTAAATACTGATAAAACTAATAATACATGGCCGTCTATTGAACCAAAATATAAATTAGATTATATATTTGTAAGTAAAGACTTAAAGTTTTATTTAAGTGATGTATTAAATGAAATTATTTCTGATCACTTACCTTGTATAACTCAAATAAAAATATAAAAAAAGCACTATTTAGTGCTTTTCTTTTTATCATCTATATTTCTTATATTTACAATAAATTTATATATAAGACCTAATCCAAATAATAATGAAATAAATCCTATTAATCCACCTATATATGGTACATAACATAATAATTTAACTAATACTATACCAATTAATAACGCTATATATCTATTATCTTTATTAAATAGTTTATTAGTAATTAGATTGCCTACTACATAATAAGTTAATAAGAATGATAAGTATATTGATATTACATATATTGCTAATGTAATAAGTGAAAGTGGTATTAAGAATCTTGTAATAAATGCTAAGATTGAAATTAATGGTACTAATATTAATACTATAATACCAATTCCAGACGTTTTTGCAATATTACCAAATCCTAATTCAAATGTATCTAATTTTTCTTTTGTTTTAGGTGCTAAATAAAATAATACTAACATAACTAAATAAGCACCAACTAAACTAAATAAGAAATCTATTGCTTTATCTTTTAATGTATATGTTATATCAATATCTACATTTTTTACTAATTCTTTTGAACCAATAGTAGCTTCATTAAGACCTATTACATTTGAATCTTCTCCATAAGATAATTTACCAGTAATAACTGTCTTTTCATTCATAATTATCTCATCAGCCATAATATAAGCATCACCACCAATAGTTATATCACTTATATCTACTGATGTTGCTCCCATATTTAGATTTCTATTTATATTTGATTTTATTGTAACAGAATTACCTGCTATAAATACATCTCTACCTATTACTGCATCACTACCTATTGTTATTTGGTTTCCTGCTACAAACATATCCTTTTCTACTTTTTCATTTACATTAACAATGTTACCTGCATAAAAACCATATGGTGCACTGCCTTCAAGTGTAACTTCATTACCTGCTACAAATGATATACCATCTACAGTTGCTTTATTAATAACTTTATTACCAGCAGCTAATCTAGTTGATGAATATTCACCTTCTTGAGTAATAATATTACCAGCTTTTCCATATTCTAAAGCATATGTATTTGTTATCATAAATAATAATAAAAATACACTTAATATTTTCAAAATTTTCTTCATATTTTACCTCCAATTAAATAATAAATCTTTTTTAATAATTTTTCAATTATTTTTCTTATTTATTTCACTTATATATAAATCATATGTTTCATCAGCTATTTCTTTCCAATGCTTACCTAACATTTTTTTGGCATTTACACTTACTTTTTTTAATAATTTTTTATCATTTATTATTTCTTTTATTTTATTTTTATATTCAACCACATCAAGTTTAGAAGTAAATCCAGAAACATTGTTTACTACTGTATCTGATGTAACACTACCCTCTATAAATAAACCTGGGGTTTCATTTACCGCTGCTTCTATTTGTACAAGACTTGAGGCATCAAAAAGTGATGGGAATAGAAATAAATCTGCTCTTGCGTATATAGATGACAATAATATTCTATCTGTTAATCTTCCTGTTAAAATTACAGAGTCTTCCATATGATATTTTTTTATTTGAACTTTTAGTTTATTTTCATCTGGTCCAGTCCCTACATATAACATTTTAAACTTTATACCATCATCTTTTAATAATTTTAATGAATCAAGTATAAAGAATATATTTTTTATATCTGTTAATCTTCCTACAAATAAAAATACTAGTTCATTCTTATTTATATCGTATAATTTATTAACTCTTTCTATATTTTTTTCTTTTTCTTTTAATGGTAATAAATCAGTATCATTATATATAACTATTGGTTCATATTTATACCCAAAGTCTTTAAATACTTTTACCATTGCGTGATTTATTGCTATACATCTATCTGATTTATTATAAACTTTTATTAATTTTTTTATTACTTGTTTTACTACTAATTTATTATTAATAATTTTTTTTATTTCAAAATCAAATCTTGTATGCATAGTAGCTATACATGGTATATTTAATTCATTTGCTATTTTTAAACCAAGACTTCCAATTGTAAATGGTGAATGTATATGTATTATATCAAAATTCTTTTCTAATAATGTTTTATAATCTTTAGATAATTTAGTACATGGTTTACCAACTCTATATTCCATAAACGGAACTTGTATACTACCAATTCTTATGACATCATATGGTCTTGTAAAATCTTCATCAACACTTGTTGTATAAGGTACTACAACTGTCACATCATTAAACTTTGCTAACATTTTTGCTAAATTATCTATTACTAGAACTACTCCATCTATAGTTGGATAAAAGTTATCCATAAATATACCAATCTTTAATCTTTTTTTATTCATACTACTTTAAGTTACTAACTATAAAATTGATTACATCGCTTTCATCCTCTTCTATTAATAACTTTTCCTCCTCACTAATGTCTACAAAATATTTGTTTAATTTTTTATTGATTGAAATACTATTAAGTGGATACCCAAGATTTCTCTTATCTGTAGGTTTATCTACAATATAGAAATCTTCTTTACTCCAAGTATAGGTATATTCTTTATTATTATTAATAAGTGCGATACCATAAATCCATCTTGCTGTAATATTTCCATATTCTTTTGCAAGATTAGAATAATATACAATCATTTCTTCATCACTTAATCTTTTATTATCTACTCTTCTTACATTTGTTCCAGGTTGTTTATTATCAGGAATATTATCAAAATATAATGTATCATCCATTGCAATAGTTGGTACATTCGTTTTAGAATAATATGCTCTTGCTTTTATTAAAGCATTTTCTATTGCATTTTTACCATCTTCCTCAATGTCTAAATCAATATCTATATCTTTTAATGATATTAATTCTATATTATGTTTTAATAATTTTGACTTAAATCTATTTACTTTAGATAAGTTTGTTGTTGCAAAAAGTAATTTCATTCTTCCATTATCCTTTTTGCAGCTTTTTTACCCGCTTCCATTGCAAGTATTACTGTAGCAGAACCAGTTACAGCATCTCCTCCTGCATATACGTTATTTAAAGATGTTTTTAATTCTTCTACTACTATTAAACCTTTATCATTAATTTCTATATTACTATGTTTTACTGCTTCATGATTTGGACTTGTACCAAGAGCCATAACAACCATATCACAATCTACTGTATGTTCACTACCTACAATCTCATTTACACTTCTTCTTCCATCTATTACTTCTGATAGTTCCATATCTACTACTTCCATACCTATTACATTATTATTTTCATCTAATAATATCCTTTTTGGATTACTAAGTAAATCAAATATTATTCCTTCTTCTTTGGCATGTTCTATTTCTACTTTTCTTGCTGGCAACTCTTCTTCACTTCTTCTATACATAAGATGAGCTTCTATTCCTAGTCTTTTTAATGATCTTACTGCATCCATAGCAACATTACCACCGCCAATAACATATGCTTTTTTTGAACTTTTTATTGGTGTTTTACTATCTCTCTTATATGCTTTCATTAGATTAATTCTTGTAAGTATTTCATTTGCAGAAAACACCTCATTGCCTTCTTCACCAGGTATGTTCATAAATTTAGGTAATCCTGCTCCCTGCGCAAGAAATACATAATCATATTCTTTTTGCAAATCACTAATAGTTATTGCATTACCTACTGGTACGTCAGTCTTAATTTCTACACCCAAATTTATTAAACTATCTATTTCTTTTTTTACTATCTCTTTTGGTAATCTAAACTCTGGTATACCATAAGTAAGTACTCCACCTGCTTCATGTAATACTTCATAAATGGTTACAGAATATCCATTTTTTGCTAATTCCCCTGCACATGTAAGACCTGCTGGTCCACTACCAACTATAGCTATTTTCTTGTTGCTTTTTTCTATATTTAATACACTAGTATAATTGTTTTTCAAAGCATAATCAGCAACATATCTTTCTAATGCCCCTATTGCTATAGCTTCTCCTTTAATTCCTTTTACACACATTCCCTCACATTGCTTCTCTTGTGGGCATACTCTTCCACATACTGCAGGAAGCGATGATGAATTTTTAATTATTTCATATGCTTTTTCTATATTACCTTCTTTTATTTCTTTAATAAATTTAGGTATTTCAATATTTACAGGGCACCCTTTTACACATCTTGGACTAGCACATTGTAAACATCTATTTGCTTCAGTTAATGCTTCAGAACTATTAAATCCAAGTTCTACTTCATCAAAATTATTTATTCTATCACTTGGAGATTGCATTCTCATTTTAGTTTTTTTCATTCAAAAGCACCTCCATTTGATCAAACTTATTTTTTTCTTCTTCTTTATAAGTATTCATTCTTTTTAATGCACTATCAAAATCCACCTTATGGCCATCAAATTCAGGCCCATGTATACATGCAAATTTTGGTTTACCATCTATTAAACATCTACATGCTCCACACATACCACTACCATCTACCATTATAGGATTCATACTTACTATTGTTTTAAGGTTATACTTTTTTGTTAAGATGCATACATTTTTCATCATTATAACAGGTCCAATGGCTACACATATATCATATTTATTAACATTTCTTTCTAATATATTTGTTACAAATCCTTTTTCCCCAAAACTACCGTCATCAGTAGTATATTCTACATTACTACATACTTCTTCTATTTTATCTTTTATAATCATTAAATCTTTATTTCTACATCCATAGATTACATCTACATTTATTCCATGTTCTTTTAAATATTTAACTTGGGGATATACAGGTGCAATTCCAACACCACCACCCACATATACAATTCTTTTATCTTTATAATCTTCTACATTAGTGCATATTTCACTAGGCACACCTAACGGACCAGTTACACTATAAATAGAGTCTGTCACATATGAAAGTTCTAACGTAGATGCTCCTACTACTTGATATATTAAATATAATAATCCTTTTTCTTTATCACAATCATATATTGTTAATGGTATTTTTTCACTATCGGATTTTGCCATTACTATTGCAAATTGTCCAGGTATAAATTTTTTAACTACCATAGGCGCTTCTACTAACATTTCAAATGAATTAGTATTTATTCTTTTATTATATATTACCTTGTACATACTATCACCAATTATATTTTATCACAAAAAAAGTAGATTTCTCTACTTTATTTGAATAATAAATTAACTACAAATATTACTAGCATAGCGCCTATTAAAGATGTAATTATTGTACCTACATAACCTGCAAATGAAATTCCTAAAAGTCCAAGTACATATCCTCCTACAAAACCACCAATGATACCAAGGATTATATTCCTAATTAATCCTCCTTTGTGACCCATAAGTGTATTGGCAAGCCATCCTGCTATTGCTCCCAATAGTAATGAAATAACAATTTCCATATTTTACCTCCTAATATATTTATACCATATTTTATTATTAAAGTACATAATTATTACTTGGCATTTTTAATTCTATTAAAAGGAAATATAACTATACTTGTATATCCTTTTATATCTTTTTTATCTATTAATCCAATTATTCTACTATCCTTTGATATAGGTCTATTATCTCCAAGCACTAGATATTTATTATCTGGTATTTTATTCTCTCCTAACATTTCTAATACAAAGTCTTCTGTTTCTCTTCTATTAAAAGGTTCTTCTAATAATTTATGATTAATATATAATTTATCATTACTATATTCTACATGTTCTCCAGGTAATCCTATTACTCTTTTTATAATCTTTTCATTATCACTTTTTATTACTACAATATCAAACCTATTCAACCCATTTATTGAATATCCAATTTTATTAAGTATCATTATATCACCATCTTTTAAAGTAGGAACCATAGATGCCCCTGTTACTCTTATTGGCGAAAATAAAAATGTTCTAAATAAAATCACTGCTACTATAATAACTGCATATTCAATTATATCTTTTATTTTTTTATTCATACCTATTACCAAAAATAAGGCATAAAGCCTTATTAATTTCTTTCTTTTAATTTAAATTGTCCAACTAAACTTCTTGAATAATATAATTTAGCTCTTCTTGCTAATCCTTTTCTAGTTACAGTTATACCTGCAATCTTTGGTGAATTAACTGGGAATGTTCTTTCAACACCAATACCACTAGATTTCTTTCTAACAGTAAATGTTTCTGAAACTCCAGAATTCTTACGAGATATTACGATTCCTTCAAAAGCTTGGATTCTTTCTCTTTTACCTTCAATAATCTTAACATCTACTCTTACAGTGTCACCAACTCTAAACTCAGGTAAATCTTTTCTAATTTGTTTAGCAGTTATCTTATCGATAATATTCATAATGTCACACTCCATTTCTTATATTAATCATATACAAAAGTACATCGGATTAACAATTTCACGTGTTTAATAATAACATAAAAGTATATAATTTGCAACTATTTTTGCTTTCTTTTCTCAATTCCTGTTAGTAATACTTCACAATAACCTGCAACTAGTTCTTCAATTGTCAATCTTTCCCTTGTAAGTTTACTAGATTCTATACTCCATCTTTTTAAATATTCTAATTTTTCTTTTAAGTCATTAAGAGTTATTTCTCTATCAGCTTTTAATCTATTTTTCGTTTTTGATATTATTTGCTCTTCAAAATTTGGTATTTCTAATCCCTCTCCTAACAATACCATTTCTCTAGGAGTATATAATATTTCATAAATAGTTAATGCTTTACCTACATATTCATCTTCTGTTAATTCATCGTGCATAAGTGATGAATATACATCTAAATCACGAAGTTCCATGCTTACTAATTCTTTTAAAAATTTATATGCATATTCATTATTTACTTGATCTGGTATTTCTATTTTTTTCTTTCTTTCAATTATCATAATCAAAACTCCTCCTATATCTTTTTACTATTTGTTTAGCAGCACATACTTGTCCTTTATTTACTGCTGTAGTTATAAATTCTTTTTGTAACATTCTATAGTCCCCAGTAATTATATTTACACTACTTTCAAAATAATATCTTTCATCCATAGATATTAATACTTCTCTATCTACTTCTAAATCTTTATATAAACTATAAGATGCATTTTTATCATCATATGGTACTTGAATATCTTCTGGTCCAGATTCATAAAAATCATCTTTTTCTCTGTATGTTCCTAAATATACATATATTCTATTTGTATCTTCTTCTATTTCCTTTTCATGTCTTTTTAGTAATCTAAGTAAAATATCACTTTTAGTTCTTCTATCAATATACATTTTATGAGGTGTACCACCTAAAGTTTTTATTTCTCTTATTTCTTCCTTAGATCTTACATTTTTTCTTCTTGCTTCTTCGTTATACGCTTTTTGAAAGTCTTGCTCTTCAATTAACTCTCTTTTAATTGCTTCTAAAATTGTCTCTTTCATACTACCTACTCTTACCTGTCTTTTCTACTACTTCTTCGTAAACATATCTTCTTTTATTATTAAATTCATTAACTATATAATCAATTTTCTTAATTATATTTTTCCTATAATCTTCTCCTAATACTTTAACATATTCATTCATAAGTAAACTCTTAATTCTATCTGCTTCATCAAGTACTAAAAAATCATCATCCGGATCTTCTGTATCTAATACTTTCATAATTAGTATTAATAATTTTTGCACTTTTCTTTCTATATTTTTTCTAGCTATATTTTCAGAAAAACTTTCTTCAATTATTCTTAAGTTCTTAACTGATATAACATCAGTCCTTTTTGCATTATTTTTTGGATTTAATGTATATCCTCTTAATTTTTCAATAGATATATTCCCTTTAAGTGTACTTCTAATAAGTACTAATTTCTTTATTAAATCTGGTCTTCTTTCTTTCGTCCTTTTTGTACTTTCTTCTTTTCTCCACTCATCGATCTTTTTATGATCACCTGATAATAGTACATCTGGTACTTTCATACCTTCATATTCTCTTGGCTTAGTATATGTTGGATAATCAAGTTTATCATCATTAAATGAATCGTTCAAGTGAGAACCTTCATCTATTACACCATCAATTAACCTTACAACAGAATCAGTTACTACCATACTTGGTAATTCACCGCCTGTTAACACATAATCCCCAATAGATAATTCCATAGCACATAATTAACGAATTCTTTCATCGAAACCTTCATAATGACCACATACTAATATTAAATGTTCTTCTTTAGAAAGATTGTATGCAATTTTTTGATTATATTTAACACCTTGTGGAGTCATAAGTATTACTTTACTATTCTTCTTTTTTAAGTCTTTAACTGCATCAAATATAGGTTGACACATTAAAACCATACCTGAACCTCCACCATATGGAGTATCATCTACTTTTTTATGTTTATCTTGTGAATAATCACGAATATTAGTAGTTTTAATTTTTACTAATTTTCTATCTACTGCACTCTTTATAATAGATGTATTTAAAAAACCATCATACATCTCTGGAAATAAAGTTAATATATCTATTTTCATAATTCCTCCTACAGCATATTATCTGGTAAATTCATATATAATATTTTATTATCTGTATCTATTTTAATAATAAAATCAGATACATAAGGTATCATTTTATTATTATCTAATACAAGTATCTTATTACCTTTACTTATTAAAATATCTATTATTTTATATTCTTTATCTTTATAAACTATTTTATAATCATATAAATCCTCATCTATAAATTCTTTTATATCATCTCTATTTATATATACACTAGATCCTTTTAAATCAATAATATCATTTATATTATTAATACCTTCTAATGTGATCATATCGTAGTTTTTATGTTTTCTATAAGTCTTTATAATATATTCTTTATTATCAATATATATCTTAAAATTAGGTATAAATATTAAATCTTTTCTACTAAAATCACTAAGTATTCTTATTTCTCCTTTAATACCATGAGTATTAACATATTTACCTATTTTTAACATAACTCACCTACCTAGTTCATAAAGTATTATACTAGTTGCTACGCCAACATTTAGGCTTTCACATTGTTTATTCATTTCTATATAAATATTCTCATCACAAATTTTTTGTAATTCTTTTTTAACACCATTTCCTTCGTTGCCCATTATTATAGCACATTTTTCTACTTTTTCTACATTTTTTAATAATGTCCCACTTTCTACATTCGTACCATATATTTTATATTGATTTTTAATACTTGGAACAAAAGAAAATAAATCCCTAGATATAATATTTATATTAAAAATCATACCTTCAGTAGCTCTTATTACTTTTGAATTGTACAAATCTACTGAATCATTACTAAGTACTATTGTAGATACATTAAATGCTACTGCACTTCTTATTATAGTACCTAAATTACCAGGATCTTGTATATTATCGAGTATTAATATTCTATTACCAATTTCTTCTTCTTTTTTTATCTTACATATACCTATAATATTAGGAATAGAATCTAAATTACTAATCTTTTTCATTACGGATTCAGTTACAATATAACTGTTTTCATAACTTGTCTCATTTAAAGAATATACTTCAACCAATAAATTATGTTTATATGCTTCTTCTACTAAATGTTCTCCTTCCACAATAAACAATCCCTTTTCTTTTCTATATTTTTTGTTATTTAATTTAGATATTTCTTTAATTCTTTCATTATTAATGCTTGTAATCATTCTTTCATCTCTTTTCTTATTTGTTTATAATTTGGATAATATTTACTTACTACATCCCAAAATGCTTTTGAATGATCAAAATGAACAAAATGCGATAATTCATGTACTATTACATAATCTAAATATTTAATATCCATTCTGATTAATTCAATATTTAAAGTAATACTATTATCTCTTCTATTATTTACACCCCACCTAGTAGTCATTTTTCTTATCTTTAATTTTGGATAAGGTATTTTTTCAGTAAAAAGACTATACATTCCTTTTAATCTTTCTTCAAATATAACAAATGCATATTCTTTAATATATTTATCTAATTTATTGATATCTTTGATATAAAATTTATTATTATATAATTCTGGTTTACTTTGTAATGAAAATGATACTACATCTACTTCTTTACCAAGAATCATACATTTATCATTCCTAGCTTTCTTTCTTAATGCTTTATCCATCATAGATACAATATTACTATAATTTTCATTTATTAATCTTTCAATATATTTATCACTTACTCTTTTATTAGTAGTTACATATATTTTTAAATCATCTTTAACTCTTATATATGTATTTCTATTATCTTTTCTAATTATTACAATTTCATACTTGTTGCCATTTATATCTAAATACATAAAACCACCAATAATATTGTATCAAAAAAATGAATATCTTTAAAGATATTCATTTTTATTTATATATTGTATATGGATTAAAGTGATGTCCGCCTCTACCAGGAGGGCCTTTATATGTTGCGAAGTGTAAGTGAGTACCTGTACAAGCACTTCCTGTACAACCCATTGTTCCTATCTTTTGGCCTCTTTTTACTACATCCCCTGCCTTTACGTATTGAGCAGATAAATGAGCATACCATGTATATACATCATTTTCATGTGCTATTTGTATTTGATAACCACCTATTGGTTCATAGAATACTCTATATACAACACCATTATTTGCTGCAAATATTGGTGATCCATGACCAGTACCTGTTATATCAATTGCATCATGGAATGCTCCCCATCTCCATCCATATCCACTAGATACATATGATGGTCTTAATGTTGGCCAATACCAATCACCAGAAGTAGGTATAGTTGATGGATCAATAGTTATATTACTTTTTGTACCAATTACAATTATTTTATTTATTACTTCATTTATTTTTTCTGTATCTGAAATTAATGCATTTTTTACTTCGCCATTTTCATACTTTATTTTAAATGTTACTATCTGTTTACCATTTTTACCTTCTTGTTTTACTATTCTAGTTCCATATGATTTTGTACCATCATATTCATACTCTGTTGTATATGCTATTTCTTGTTCTTCTACTGAGTGCTCTTCTTCAACTACTGTTATAACTGGTGAAATAAGCGCAACCGACACTTCTTGACCAATAGAAAGAATACTATTCTTACTTTTTAAATTTTGATTAACTACTAATAATTCTTCTACTGCTAATTTATTAGCTTCTGCAATACTCTCTACTGTATCTCCAGCTTTTACTTTATAATATTTTTCTGTTATTTCATCACCAAACAATAAATACTTAGTTATTTCTTTTTCATCAGATAATATTAATTCATTACTAGGTATAAAAGCTTCTTTTATTTTTATATTTTCTTTTATATATAAATCTTCTATCTTTTTACCTACACCTTTTAATACTACCTCTTCACCACTTAAAAATACTTCTAATTCATCATTATCTACAAAAGCTTTTACTACTGTATTAACTGCATTTTTAAATGCTTCTTTATTCAAAACATTTATCTTTATATCTTCATCGTTTTCTTTTTCAATTGTAATTACATATCCCTTTATAGTAAATTCCTCAGTATTTTTTATTAAACTATATAAATCTTCTTCAGACATAGTTCTATCATCATAACTATTATATTTACTAATATATAAACTCTTAGGTGCATATACTGCGTCTACACTATATTTTTCTTTTAATTCCCTTTGTTCTTCATTTATATAATCATTTAATTTATCTTTTGATTTAATTAACCCAATACTTTTACCATTCAAATATACTCTATATAACTCTTGTGGTTTTATATTTTTGTATTTTTTAAAATCATATATGGGTATTAATGCGAATACTGTTACAAGTAATGTAAATATAATACTTAGTATTCTATCTTTATGAGTCATCTTATCACCTCATCTTTTTGATTATATCATAATTTTTTTACTTTTTCTAATACAAGTTGATACTTTGACATTCTCTTTTCTATCTTACCTGTTACTAGTATTATATCGCCTTTATTTATATTTTTTGTTAAATCATATTGCGTTGGAAATACTACTATATCAATTTCATCTGTATCATCTATAGCACTTATAAAACACATATCAGTATTCTTTTTAGTTAATGTTACATTAACTCTATTTACATATACAATTACATTTACTAATTTATCAAAGTAATTACTTACTTCATTTAAATTTATAATATTATCATATTGTACTTTATATTTAGTTACAGGATGATTTGTAAGATAAAAACCAAATACATCTTTTTCTCTCTTTGTTAATTCTTCATTTGAATACTCATTTTCTATATCTATAATTGGTTTATCTACTAATGATGCATCTAAATCTTTTAAAAGCATGCCATAGTTAATAGCTGAATCAATGCTATCATGTAGTGTTTTATGATTATAAAGAAAATCACTAAATACATCTGCATCTATAAGACTCTCTAATGTTTTTTTATTTGTACTCTTTCCATACATTCTTTTTACAAAATCAAAGAAATCAATAAATTTACCATTTTTATCTCTTTCACTTATTATTTCCTTACATGCAATACTGCCTACATTTTTGATAGTAGCAAGTGAAAATCTTATATTATTATCTTCTTTTTTATATTTATAATTACTTAAATTTATATTAGGTTTTAAGATATTTATTCCCATCTTCTTACATTCATCTATATACTCTTTAGTCTTCGTTTCATTTCCTATTACATTAGTTAATAGTGATGCCATAAACTCTTCTTTATAATGGGTTTTTAAATATGCCATTTTAAGAGCAATCATTGAATATGCAACTGAATGTGCTTTATTAAATCCATAATTTGCAAACTCTAGTATATATTCATATACTTTTATTGCCAATTCTTTTTTATATCCTCTTTTTATACTATTACTTATAAATTTATCTTTTTCATTTTCAAGTACTTCTTTTTTCTTTTTACTCATTGCTCTTCTTAAAACGTCTGCTTCCGCATATGAGTATCCTGCCATTATATTAGCAATCTGCATTATCTGCTCCTGATAAATTATTATTCCATAAGTGGGTTTTAAAATATCTTCTAATGACTTATCAAAATAATCTATCTTTTCTATACCATTTTTTCTTCTTATATAACTATCTATATTATTTGAAGGACCTGGTCTAAAAAGTGCAATTGCTGCTACTACATCATCAAAACTAGTTGGTTTAAACTTACTTAAAAATCTTTTCATACCAGTAGATTCAAATTGAAATATTCCACATGTAGTTGCATTAGTAAATATACTTAAGGCTTTTTTATCATCTATTTTTATATCTTTAAAACTAATATTACCTATATCATCTAATATATTTAATATCATAGTTAAATTTTTAAGACCTAAAAAGTCCATTTTTATTAATCCAAGTTCTTCTAAATGTTCCATAGAATATCCACTTAAGTAATAATTATCATATTTTTCAAGTGGAATATAAGATTCTAGTTCTTCTCCACTTATTATTACACCAGCTGCATGAATAGATATCTGCCTTTTTAATCCTTCTAATTTAAGTGCAATTTTATATATTTTCTTTAATTTATAATCATTATTTAAATATGTCTTTAATTCATTATTATTAAGCGCTTCAGATAAAGTCATATTAAAACCAATATATTTAGTTAGATTATCAATTACATTTGTATTAATATTAAATACTCTACCTAAATCTCTTAGTACTTGTTTACCTGCTAATGTAGAAAATGTAATAATTGGTACTGCCTTTGTTTTGCCATATTTATTTATTACATAATTAACTACTTCTTCTCTTCTTTCTGATTCAAAATCTATATCTATATCAGGCATTGTTATTCTTTCTGGATTTAAGAATCTTTCAAATAGTAGATTATATTTTATTGGATCTACATCCGTTATTCCAAGAGAATATGCTACTAAACTACCAGCAGCGCTACCTCTTCCAGGCCCTACTAATATACCATTTTGTTTTGAATATTTTACATAATCCCATACTACTAAAAAGTAATCATTAAATCCCATTTTATCTATTACATCTAATTCATATAATAATCTATCATAGTATGTTTTAGTAACTTTACCAAGAAATCTCTTATATAAACCTTTTTTACATAAATTTAATAAATATTCTTTAGTATTATCATTATCATACTTTGGATTTAATTTTTTATTAGGTTTAAATTCCACATTGCATTTACTAACTAATTCTAATGCATTGTCATAGTCATAATCCAAAAAACCAAAATAACAATTATCATGTACATTAAAACTATAATCATCATCTATTTTCTTATTATTTTTTATTAAGTATAAATACTTCAAGAATTCTTTATCAGACTCTTTTAAACATAAAATTTCATTAATATATACACATTTTTTATTGTTTTTTCTATCTTTAATATCTGTATATCCATAATAAAAATCATCAAATATATCACTTAAATCAGTAGTAGATACACATATTAAATTATTATTATATTTTTTTAATATATCAAAAGTTATTTTTTCATTTTGTTTTATATATATAAGTCTTGTAAGATTTTGATACCCAAAGTAATTTTTTGCATATAAAAGTACTATACTATCATCTATTATTAATTCTAAACCTATAACTGGTTTTATATTGTTTTTAATGCATTCCTTATGAAATTCCATTACTCCATACATATTACTATCTGTAATACATAGAGTATCTATGCCATTTTCTTTGCAGAATAAAACCATCTTATTAATGTCATTTAAAGATGTTAAAAGTGAATAACTAGTTTTTATTCTAAGTGGTATATATTTCATAAGACCCTCCTATTTAATTTTACCAAATTTTGTTGACTTATAGCAATATTTATGATACATTTAACAAAGGAAATGAACTCAAAAAGGAGGGATAACATGGCAAATACTAAATCTGATAGAAAACCTTTATTTGGAAATAATCGTTCACATGCTTTAAATGCAACTAAGAAAAAACAAGGATTGAATAAACAAAAAGTTACAGTAAATGGTAAAACTTATGTAACTACTACAAGAGAAGCTAAAAAAATAAGAAAAGAATCAAAGTAAGAAATATAACAATTGTTATGTTTTTTTATTTGACACTCTATATATTTAATGATATATTGAAAATGGATACATTTGTTGTAAGTCAGATGTACCTTTGAGGTTAGCATCCGATTCACAGAATCAGATGCGTTTTTTTATTTATATAATAAGGTGATTATTATGAAAAATAAGAGGATTATTATGAATAATAGAGAATTTTCTCTTTTAGTCATAAGTTCACCTCCCTTCTATCTAGAATAGAAAGGTGCATCTGATTAATGTATCCATATGCAATATATCAGAATTAAAATACTTAATCAAATTACAAATATATTAAATTTATTAGTATTTTTATACAAAAAAGTACAAATATTAGAACAATATTCTTTTATTTGTACTTTTATTTTTAATATAAACTTATTTTTGTAAATTTATTATATCTTCTATAGTTTCCCTTTTTCTTATTAATATATCTTTATCATTATCTATCAACACTTCTGCACATTTTAATCTACCTGTATAATTAGATGACATAGAATAACCATATGCTCCTGCATTATAAACTATTACTGAATTTCCTATTTCTGGTGTATTAACTACTCTTTCTTTACCTAATATATCTCCACTTTCACATATATTACCGCAGAAGTTAGTAGTTATTATTTTAGTATCTCTTTTAGGGAATAATTCTATTTTATGATACGCATCGTACATTTCAGGTCTTATTAGAACATTCATACCTATATCTGTACCTATATAATCTTTTTTTATAGAAGTTACTCTGCCATATATTTTACCACATTCACATACTATGTATCTACCAGGTTCAAACTTTATTTCTTTCAAATGTAGTTGTTTAATATATTGTTTTAATAAATCAGTTAATTTTTTACATAATAAATTTAAATCTAATCTATCTTCGTCTTTGTATGGTACCCCAAATCCTCCTCCTAAATCTATGATTTCAACACTAGGAAAATAGGAAACAACTACTTTTAAAAAGCTTTCTATACCTTTTAAATAATTATCCATCTTGTCATTCAAAAATAAACTTCCTAAATGCTCATGTACCCCTATTATATTTAAGTTATATTTTTTAATTATATTAAATAACTCATTAATATCTGATATTGCTATACCAAATTTAGTAACTTCCCCAGAAGTTATTACTTTATCTGAATGCCCTACTCCAAGTATTCCTGTATTTACTCTTACCATTATATTTGAATTAGGAAAATTTTTACCCCAAGTTTCTACTTGTGATATAGAATCTAGACAAATAAGTATATTATTATCGTGTACACTTTCCATTTCTTTTTCTGTAATATTGTTGCATACATACAATATATCTTCTTTATTAAAACCTGCTAATTTTGCTAAATATAATTCTAATTCTGACATAGAATCTATTTTTAAACCACAATCTTTTATTATCTTTAAAAGACTTAAATTTTCATTAGCTTTCATTGAATAATGCATACTTACATTTATATTTAGATTATTTTCTAATTTATTTTTAAAATTAACCATTTCATTACATCTATTAATAAGTATATCCTTATCATATACATATAATGGACTTCCATATTTATTTAATAATTCTTTTATCATACTGCTCCTATTTTATATAAATATTCTTGGTACCCTATATGATATACATGTTATTATTTCATAATTTATAGTATTACACATATCTGCTATATCATCTAATTTAATTAAATTATTATCCCAAATATATGCATAATCTCCCACTTTTGCATCAATATCAGTTACATCTACCATAAAACTATCCATACATATATTACCTACAATATTACATAATTTATTATTTATTACTACTTTACCTTTGTTAGATAGTCCTCTTCTTATGCCATCTGCATATCCAACTTGTATTGTTGCTATTTTCATTTTTTTCTTAGTAGTAAATGTTCTTGAATAACTTATTGACTCATTTTTATTTACTTCTTTTATAAATACTATTTTTGCTTTTAATTTACATATTGGTTCAACATCTATATCTGCATCTTTATAAGGCTTATAACCATATATTATAATACCTGGTCTTACCATATTAGATACTTTATCATCATAGTTTAATAAACCAGATGAAGCACTAGAATGTATATATTTTAAATTATAATATTTTTTTGTTAATTCTACTGATTTTTTAAATAGTTCTAATTGTTTATTAGTATATTCTACATCTTTATCAGCACTTGATAAATGAGTATATATACCTTCTACTTCTATATTTGTATTTTTTAATAATTTTAAAATACTTTCTAAATCATTAATATTAATACCAGTTCTATTCATACCTGTTTCTATTTCTAAATGAATTTTTATTTTAAATCTTTTTTCAATCATTTTTTCAAGTATTAATCTATCACATACTCCAACTGTAATATTATACTTAATAATATTATCTATTTCATCGATTGATGGTTCATTAAGTACAAATATATCTTTTTTATATCCAAGTTTTCTTAATTCTATTCCTTCATCTACTAAGGCTACACCAACTATATCAAACTTATTTATTAACTCTAAATTCTTATTAACATATGTACCATATCCATTAGCTTTTATAATAGGCATTATAATTTTGTTACCAACTATTTTTTTTATATTATCAATATTATTATTAAACTTATTTATGTATACTTCCATAATTGCTCTCATAATATCACCTAAATACATTATACACTATTTTATAAATAAAAGAACTATTGCTAGTTCTAATTTATTTTATTTTCAATTAAAGCATTTAATTTATTTGAATCCTCGACTGATTTATTTATCTTTTTTAATTTTGCTTCCATTTCACTAAATACGCATCCACAATATTTCTGCATATATAATCCTGTTTCTTTAAACATTGCTTGTCCTTCATAAAAGTATGGCCTAAAATCTCTATATAAAAATGGTATATTATATTTTTTGCTTAAATCTTCACATATACCTTTTAATAAATCATGTTTTTGATATGGGCTTATAAATAATGTACTAGTAAACGCATCATAATTATGCTCTTGGGCATACTTTACTACTTCTTCTAATCTACTAGTATAACAATAACCACATCTATTATTTAAATCATTTATCACATTTTTAGTAAATTCTACAAGTCCATAATTATCATTATAAATTACATCTAAATTTATCATTTTAGAATATTCTTTTAATGCATCTAACCTATTTTTATATTCTTCAAAAGGATGAATATTAGTATTATACCAATAACCAGTTATATTCATATTTTCTTCTCTTAAACTTTTTATACAATATGCACTACAAGGTGCACAACAAATGTGTAACAAAACTTTCATAATATCACCATATGTATAATATCATATTCAATAATAAAAACCAAGTAACCTTGGTTTTTAAAACAAACTTAACTGACTAGTTTCTGGCATATTATCAAGTATACCCATAAACCTCATTTTATCAATTAATGTTTGAGAAACTTTTCCTCTATTTTGTACATCTTCTATACTGAAAAATTCTTGCTTATTTCTTTCATCTACTATCTTGTTAGCAACAGTAGCACCAAGTCCATCTATTGATGAAAATGGTGGATAAATGGTTAAATCATCATTTACTTTCCAAGTTGTTGCTTCACTTTTATATAAATCTATTGGTAAAAATTTTATACCCCTCGCTGTAGCTTCTAATGCTACTTTTAAACTTTCTAATATACCTGCTTCTTTATTAGTAGCATCATATCCCTTGTTTTGAATATCTATAATTCTTTCTTTAATAGCATTATACCCACTTATCATTGCTTCTACATCAACATCTGTTGCTTTTGATGTTAGCCAAGATGCATAGAATGCGACAGGCATATGGACTTTATACCAAGCTATTCTAAAAGCACTTATTACATATGCTGCAGCATGTGCTTTAGGGAACATATATTTAATTTTTTGACATGAATCTATATACCAATCCGGAATATTAGCTTCTTTCATTGTTTTTACATGTTCAGCCCATCCTTCAGGATCTCTAGATGCTTTACCTTTTCTTACAAATTCCATTATTTTAAATGCTTTTATAGGTTTAACGCCATTATACATTAGATATACCATTATATCATCACGACAACCTATAACTTCTTTAAATGGAACAATTTTATTTTTTATTAACTCTTGTGCATTACCTAACCATACATCTGTACCATGTGATAGACCAGATATTTTTATTAATTCTGCAAACGTAGTTGGTTTTGTTTCTGCAACCATTCCTATTGTAAATGGTGTACCAAATTCTGGTATTCCTAATGTACCTGTATCACACATTATTTGTTCATTAGTAACTCCTAATGCTTTAGTAGTTGTAAATATACTCATAGTATCAGGATCATCTAATGGTACTTTTGTTATATCAGTCTTTGTTATATCTTGAATCATTCTAAGTTGAGTCGGATCTGAATGACCTAATATATCTAACTTTAGTACATCTTGATCTATTGCATGATAATCAAAATGTGTTGTTCTCCATAGAGAAGTTGGATCTTCTGCTGGAAATTGATATGGTGTAAAATCAAATACATCCATATAATCTGGAATGACTACTATACCTCCTGGATGCTGTCCTGTTGTTCTTTTTACACCAGTACATCCAATAGCAAGTCTTTCTATTTCAGCACTTCGTCTAGTTAATCCTTTTTCTTCTAAATATCCTTTTACAAAACCATATGCTGTTTTATCAGCAACTGTACCAATAGTACCTGCTCTATATACGTTATCTTCACCAAATAATACTTTTGTATAAGCATGCGCACTAGCTTGATTTAAATCACTAAAATTTAAATCAATATCTGGTACTTTATCTGCATTGAATCCTAAGAATGTAGCAAATGGCATATCTTGACCATCTTTATACATCAATTCACCACATTTAGGGCATTTTTTATTAGGCATATCTACACCTGTAGAGTATTTACTACCTAACGAACCATCTTCATCATCAAATATACTATGTTTACATTTTAAACATCTATAGTGAGCAGGAAGTGGATTTACTTCTGTTATACCCATCATTGTAGCAACAAATGAAGAACCAACGGATCCTCTAGATCCTACTAAGTAACCTTCATCATTAGAATGTTTGACTAATCTTTGAGCAATTAAGTAGATAGGATCAAATCCTCCACCTATTATTCCACCTAATTCCTTCTTAACTTTTTTCTCTAAAGATGACTCATTTAATTCCCCATCTTCATTTGTCCATTTCTTTTTAATATTAGTTCTAAGTAGTTCTTTAACGCTGTCAAAACCTTCTAATATTACTTTATGAACATTTTTAAATACTTTTTCTTCTAAATCTTTATCACTTATATCTTCATTAGATTCTTTAATTTGTTCTTTTATAGAATTATATACTGCATCTCCATATAATTCCTTTGATATACGTTCTTCAATATTATGAGGTAGTGGATTACCATACCAATCTAATGCTCTTTCATATACCAAATCTGTCACTACTCTTGGGCAATCCAAATAATCACCATTTTCTCCTTTTACTCTTGGAGAAAAAGGAATACCTCCAGTATCTATTATTACTTCTATCTCGTCTACCATATCTAATATTTTATTAGTATTTTCTATAACTATTTCTTTAGCTAATTCATTATCTATAAAATTAAAATCAGACAACATTTCAGATGTTGTTCTAAAATGCATTGATGGAATAGATTTTATTTCTTTCTTTGCAAGAGGATGTCTTCCACCACCAGGTACTTTTTGGTTTACAACTATTTCTCTATAAACTTTATCTTCTCTTGTAAAATGATGTACATCTCCTGTTGCTACTATTATTTTTCCTGCTTCTTTTGTTCTATCTATTATCTTCTTTATATGTTCTTTTAATTCTAATTCATTTTTAAAATCATTCAAATCTATTAAATGACTATAACATTCAGGAGGTTGTACTTCTACATAATCATAGAAATTGATTATATTTGCAAGTTCTTCTCCTTCTTTACTTCTTGCTTCTATAAATACTTCACTTTCATAACAACCACTACCTATTAGAAGACCTTCTCTTAATTCATTTAATTTACTTCTAATAATTCTTGGTGTCTTATAAAAATAAGTAGTGTTTGCAAGAGATATTATCTTAAATAAATTCTTTAAACCAATCTTATTTTTAGCAATTGCATTAAAATGAAATGTTCTACCAAATTTGTGTATTTCACCCTTAGATATTAGTTTATCTAAATCGCTTATTTTCTTTAAATTTTGAGATAATAATTTTTCTACCATTTTATGAAATACATGTGCAGTTCCTTCTGCATCATAATCTGCTCTGTGATGGGCATCTTCATCCCATGGCACTTCATATCTTTTTACAAGTGCAGACAAACTATGTCTTGCGAAACCTTGATCTATTACTCTAGATAACTCTAATGTATCTATTACTGTACTTTTAAAATTACCCAAATCATATTTTTTCATTGCCATTTCAATAAATGAAATATCAAACTTTGCATTATGAGCTACAAGTGGTAAATCGCCTATCCATTCTAAGAAACGTTTTGTTACTTCCTTCTCATTATCACTATTTTTTACCATTTCATCTGTAATACAAGTAAGTTCTGTTATCTTATCTGGTATATGCTTCCCTGGATTTATTAATTCATCAAATCTATCAATTATAACTCCATTCTTTATTTTAACTGCACCTATTTCAATCATTTGATCTTTTCCGCCAGCATTAAAACCAGTAGTCTCTGTATCAAATACTACATATGTACTATCTTTTAAACTCTCATCAGTAGGCCTTACTACAATATTTACTGAATCATCTACTAATGTAAGTTCTGCGCCATATAACCCTTTAAAATGTTTACTTTTATCCTCTATTTTTTTGTTATAAGAACTTATTATTCCATATGCGATAGGAAATGCTTGACAACCATTATGGTCAGTTATAGCAACTCCTCTATATCCCATACTTATTGCTTTTTCAACAAGTTCACAAGTGTGTTTATTTAAATCTAATTTAGTTACACCATCCATCTGACTCATCATAGTGTGCGCATGTAGTTCCACTCTTTTTTCATCACACTCATCAATAATATCTACGTCTTTAGATTCTATAAAACTTATATCTCTAGCATTTAATACCAAATCACGTGAATAAGGGTCATTCTTAGTGTATCCCCTTACTTTTATCCACTTACCTGTTTTTAATTTTGAACAATATTTATTAAATTCATCCGAATCTTTAGAAAAGACTTTGCAATAAATACTATCTGTATTGTCACTAATCTTTAAAGTAAGAATCTTAAAATTACTTTTAGAAGATTCAAATGTATCAGTACCAAATATATAGCACTCTACTACTACATTATTATCTTCCCCAATAATATCTTTTATTTCATAATTTACTTTAATATTTTCAATATCTTCGCCAACTACTATATTATTTACTACTTCTTTCTTTTCTAATACTATTTCTTTTGTTTCATCTTCTATTTCTTTTCTTATTTCTTCATTTTTACTCTTATTTACAAATATTTCAATATCAGATTTAAATCCA
>CACZSX010000071.1 GCA_902783915.1 uncultured Erysipelotrichaceae bacterium
AACTCTTTCATTTTTCTCAATTCTTTTATTTATCTCACCAACTATATCATCTATTTGACCAGTAGTCTTTCTTACTTCAATAGTTGGATCAAGTAAACCTGTAGGTCTTATTATCTGTTCTACAAATTTATTATCAGTAAGACTTAATTCATAATCTCCTGGTGTTGCAGATACATATATTGCTTGATTTATTTTATTTCTAAATTCTTCAAATTTTAATGGTCTATTATCTAGAGCGCTTGGAAGTCTAAAACCATAATCAACAAGTACTTGTTTTCTTGCTCTATCTCCATTGTACATTCCTCTTACTTGAGGAAGAGTTACATGTGATTCATCTACTACTAAAAGAAAATCATCTGGGAAGAAATCTATTAAACATGTAGGGGTTTCTCCTTCATCTTTTAATGCGATATGTCTTGAATAGTTTTCAATGCCTCTACAAAAACCCGTTTCAGAAAGTATCTCCATATCATAATTAGTTCTTTCTTCTATACGCTGTGCTTCTAATAATTTATTATTATTTTTAAAATATGACACTCTGTCAGTTAGTTCTTCTTTTATTCTTTCAATAGCTATTTTTAATTTATCTTCATCAGTAACAAAGTGAGATGCTGCAAATATTGTTATTGTTTTTTTATTATTTATAATTGCACCTGTTAAAGTATCAAAAGTACTTATTCTATCTACTTCATCACCAAAAAATTCTATTCTTATACCACTAGTTCTTTCTTGTACAGGAATAAGTTCTATAACGTCACCTTTAACCCTAAAGCAACCTCTTTTAAGTTCAATATTATTTCTTTCATATAACATTTCTACTAATTTCTTTAAAACTTCATCTCTTTCAATTTTATCTCCAACTTTTAAAGTAATAGTATGCTTTTTATATTCATCTACTTCACCTATACCATATATACATGATACAGAGGCTACTACTATAACATCTCTAGAATTAATTAAAGATGAAGTTGCACTATGTCTTAGTTCATCTATTTCATCATTTATAGAGGCATCTTTTTCTATATAAGTATCTGTACTTGGTACATATGCTTCTGGTTGATAATAATCATAATATGATACAAAGTATTCAACATGATTATTTGGAAATAATTCTTTTAATTCACTATAAAGTTGCCCTGCAAGTGTTTTGTTATGTGCAAGAACAAGTGTTGGTTTATTAACTTCTTTTATTACATTTGCAATAGTAAATGTCTTACCTGTACCGGTTGCACCCAAAAGAACCTGGTCTTTCTTACCAGATTTAATACCACTAACTAATTCTTTTATTGCTTTTGGTTGATCACCACTAGGGGTATAATTTGATACAAGTTCAAACATAAAAGCCTCCAATAACAATGATATTTTATCATTTTTAATTTAATAAAACAACTTATAATATATATGTGTTAAAATAATATTGGTGAATGATATAAAAATAAAATTTAAAAAATTTTTTCTATTATTAGTATTAATCATATTTATTACAATTATGAGTTTATAGAATTTCTACTACTAACGATTATATACAAATTAAATTTGATGATAATGAATTTTTGGAATTTGTTAATATGTTAAAAGAAAGAAGTAAATATAATTTTAATACCAATGTAACCGAAAACGATAATATATTAACACTATCCACTTGTTACAACGATAATGATAAGGTTGTATTACATGCTAAATTAATAAAAAAGAGTTAAGGAAATCTTAATTCTTTTTTATTTTAATTTACTAAACACTTCTCCTAATTTCTTATTTATTACTAAATCTGCTTTATGGTCGTATTCAGTCTTATCTAAATTAATTATTACTAAATATTTGCCTCTAAAGTAATTAACCATATAACTAGCAGGATATACAGTTAAAGAAGTACCTGCTACTATTAACATATCTGCATTACTAATTGCTTTTATACTATTTTCATATTCATTTTCTGGTAACATTTCTTCATATAATACTACATTAGGTTTTATTATACCTCCACACTTACATTTAGGTATTCCAATGCTTTTAAATACATATTCAGCGTCATATTCTTTATTGCATTTAATACAATGATTTTTATATATGGTACCATGTATTTCATATACTTTTTTATTACCTGCTTTAGTATGTAAACCATCTATATTTTGAGTTACTATACAGTTTAATTTACCCATATTTTCCAATTGCTTTAAATATTTATGAGTAATGTTTGGTTCTACATTAAGACAATTCATATATTTTTTATAGAAATCATAAAACATTTCTGTATCATTATAGAAACAAGTCTTACTAAGCATATATTCAGGAGTTCTATCATATTTTAACTTTATACTATAAATACCATCTTTACTCCTAAAATCTTTTAAACCACTTTCGGTAGACACACCAGCGCCACTAAAGAAAACTATATTATTAGATTCATCAATCATACTTTGTATTATTTTAATGTCATCCATTTTTAATCACTCATCTTTTGATATTCCATATATAAATATACATCATCAATATTTATTTTAGACATCTTAATATTCTCACTATTTATTAATGTCTTAATATCAGAAATAGTCTTATCAATATTATCATTTAATAAAGTTTCTGTTGTTAAAGTTACGTTTTCCAAATTATATTTATTTACTATTAATTCTTTCATTTGTTTTTCATCTAATAATGCAATACTATTTATAAGAACAAAACTATTATTATTAATATAATTTGCTAATTCATTAAATGTATCATTTATAGAACTTATACTTTGACTTTCATCTAACTCTAATGTCTTTTTAACAAAATATACATAATTAGATGTTATTAATTTTAAGACATCATATATTGTACTATCTTGTGTTAATTTTTCATATATCAGATCATTAAAACAAACATCTTCAAATTCATCATATTTTGTTACTATATTAGATAGCGCTTCTTTATACTTAAATAACCATTTTTCATCATTCTTCTTCTTTCCAAATAATGATTTCTTATTTTGGGATAAATTTAATTTTATTATTTCATTATTAAGTTTATTTAATTCTTTAAATGCACTTGCTCTAGAATTTTTAAAAGTATCTTTACTTTCTAATTTAGCTTTCATATCATCAAATAAATACTTGTATTTTATTATTACATTATACTCATTTAAAACTTTATATAGTTCACTTACTTTCTCAAAG
>CACZSX010000072.1 GCA_902783915.1 uncultured Erysipelotrichaceae bacterium
AAAAAAGAAGAAATAGAAGTACAAAAATATGATAAAGGTTTAGAAAAAACCAGAGTAGAGTTTACTTCTAAATTAGGTAAATTATCTAAAAAATATAGAGAAGTTACTGAGGAATATTTTGAAGAATTAGAAGAAGTATTAGTTATGGCTGATATTGGTGTTAATACTGTTATGGAATTTATGGATAGACTAAGGAAAAGAGTAAATAAAGAGCATATAACTGATACTGATATGTTAAAAGAAGTAATAGTAGATGAGTTATTTATTATATATGTAGAAGATGAAATATTAACTACTAAGATTAATTATAATGAAACCGGTCCAACTGTAATGCTTTTTGTAGGAGTTAATGGGGTAGGTAAAACTACAACTATTGCTAAGATGGCATATAAACTTAAAAATGAAGGTAAAAAAGTAATGATGGTTGCTGGAGATACTTTTAGGGCAGGTGCTATTGAACAACTAGATGTATGGGGGCAAAGAATTGGATGTCCTGTAATTAAAAGTGAATCTACTGATCCATCTGCTGTTATGTATGATGCATTAAATATTGCTAAGAAAGAGAATTATGATGTAGTTCTTATTGATACAGCAGGTAGATTGCAAAATAAAGTTAATTTGATGAAAGAATTAGAGAAAATAAATAAAGTAATAGGTAATTTAATAGATGGTGCACCTCATGAAACTTTACTTGTAATAGATGCTACCACTGGTCAAAATGGTATTAGTCAAGCTAAAAATTTTAAAGAAATTACTAATATTACAGGTATAGTATTAACTAAGTTAGATGGTACTGCAAAAGGTGGTATAGTACTAGCTATAAAAGAAGATGTTAATATACCTGTTAAGTATGTTGGTTTAGGTGAAAAAATGGAAGATTTAATTCCATTTGATATAGAAAATTATATATATGGATTATTTAAGGATATGGTGTAGTTATGAAGTTAAAGGTTTTGGAAGAAGTTTTAAAAAAGTCTTGGTCTAAGGAATCAAGTGTAGATGAAAATTGGAGTATAGATAATCCTTCTTTAGGGGAATGTGCTGTTACAGCATTAATTGTTAACTTATGTTGTGGTGGTAAAATAATGAGATGTATGACAAGTACAGGAAGTCATTATTATAATTTAATTGATGGAGAAATAGTTGATTTAACTGTTAGTCAATTTGGTGAAGAAGTACCACAATATGAATTGGGAGAAGAAAGGACCAAGGAATATTTATTATCAAATGATAATACTTTAAGAAGATATGAATTATTATTAAATAATGTTAGAAATAATTTAATAGATATTGATATTGAAGGTATTGGTAAAGACCATAGATTAAATGAGTATAGAAAATATTTTAATGATAGAGTTTGGTTTGTTGATTTTGAAATATTTCATTATGAGTTAAAAGAAAATATTGAAACTGTTTATTTTGATTTAGCAAGTCAAAATACAGGTACGGTTGTGCATGCAAAACACAATATAGATACTGATGAATATACTCATGATAGTTATTTAGATATTCCAGAAGAATTTTTAAAAAGAATTTTTGAAGTGGCTAGAGAATATAAGTATAATCTAGAATTAGAAGAAACATTAACAGAAGAACATTCAAAAATTATTGTTAAAAGAGTAAAAGGTTATGTAAATGGACAAAAAGTATAAATTAATGGGACCTAATGGTATATATGAAAGCATGGAACCAGGTACATTAGGTGGAAATAGTAAGTTGGGAATATATGGAAGACTAGATTGTCCTAGTGCTAATAGATGGATAAAGAAAGGCTATTATGTAGAACATAGGGTATTCTTTATTGATGAAGATACTGCTATTACTTGTGGTTATAGACCATGTGGGGTATGTATGCCGGAAGAATATAAAAAATGGAAAGAAAAAGTAAAAAGGATATGATATAATATGGATGAAAGGTTATATTTAATAGATCTATATGATATATATGGTGATTTATTGGATGATAAGAAAAGGGTATACTTTGAGTATTATTATTTCGATAATTTATCATTAGGTGAAATAAGCGAGAATTTAAATATATCAAGAAATGCTATTCATAAAAGTTTAAAAATAGTTGAAGATAAATTAAAATTTTATGAAGATAAGTTAGAATTATATAAAAAGAGAAAAGAATTAAATGATATAATAAATAAAGTAAATGACAAAGATTTAAAACAAAAGTTAGAAGACATAAGTTGGTGATAAAATGTTTGAAAATATATCTGAAAGATTACAAGGTGCAATTCATAAAATAAAAGGCTATGGTAAAATAACAGAAGATAATATTAGTGATATAATGCGTGAAGTAAGACTTGCTTTACTTGAATCTGATGTTAACTATACAGTAGTTAAAGAGTTTACTAATAATGTTAAGGAAAAAGCACTAGGTACTGAAGTAAGTACAAGTTTAAAACCCGCAGAAGTGTTTTTAAAAATATTGAAAGATGAATTAACAGAACTATTAGGTAAAGAAAAAGTACCTTTAGTGAATAATAAATTTAATATTGTAATGTTAGTAGGTTTACAAGGTAGTGGTAAAACTACTCATATAGGTAAATTAGGTAGTTGGGTTAGAAAGAAATATAAAAAGAATCCAATGTTTATAGCATGTGATATATATAGACCTGCTGCAATAGATCAATTAAAACAATTGGGCAAACAATTAAATATACCAGTTTATAGTGAAGAATCTAAAGATGCTGTTAAGATAGCAGAAAATGGTATTAAATATGCTAAAGATAATGGATATGATTATGTATTTATAGATACAGCAGGTAGACTTCATATTGATGAAGCATTAATGGATGAATTAAAAAATATAAATAATACTGTTAATCCAGATGAAATACTACTTGTAATAGATAGTATGATAGGACAAGATGCTATAAATGTAATAAATGGATTTAATGGTGAACTTCCTTTAACAGGAACTATTCTTACTAAGTTAGATGGAGATACAAAAGGTGGAGTTGCATTATCAGTAAGACATCTAACTAATATTCCAATAAAATTTGTTGGTACAAGTGAGAAATTAGATGGTATAATGGAATTTGATACAGATAGAATGGTAGGAAGAATTCTAGGAGAAGGAGATATAATGTCTTTAATAGAACATGCTGAATCTGTAATAGATGAAGATGTTGCTAGGGATGCCGCTAAAAAAATGAATAGTGGTAAATTTGATTTAGAAGACTTTTTACAACAATTATATCAAATAAAGAAATTAGGACCACTTGAAAATTTAATTAGACTAATACCAGGTGCATCTAAGATGGGTCTTAATAATGTATCAATAGATCCAAAAGAACTTGCACATATAGAAGCAATTATTCAGTCTATGACTAAGAAAGAAAGAAAAAATCCTGATATAATTAAGGCATCAAGAAAACAAAGAATTGCAAAAGGTTCAGGTACATCTGTACAAGATGTAAATAAGCTTTTGGAAAGATTTGAAATGATGAAGAAAATGATGAAACAATTTAAAAATGGCAATATGAAATTACCATTTTAGGAGGATATAATGGAAGAAAAAATTGAAAAATTAAGAAATGCTATTAATTGCAATTCGAATTTTAGTGAAGCATTTAAGAAAAATATAGGTACTTTAACTGATTTAATTGTAACAGTGTTCCCAAATTTTGATTACTCTAATATGGAGGGTATACTAAGTACTTTAAGAGTAGACTCTAATGGTGAAATGGAGGAGTATTCTTCATATGACAGAGATACGAATACATTAAATCTTAATACAGATAGAATATTTGATGATATGATAGATATACAACATTTATTCTTAGGTGAAATTCTAAAGTCAAGTACAACAACTACTATTGGTTATGAAGGTTTTAAAGAAGGCGTTACAGAATCAATGTGTACTGTTATGAATGAAGATAGTAGTTTAAAAAAAATAAAACCTTTAGAACATAGATTAATATCAGTTTTTTCTTATATAGTTGATCCAACTATACTTACAAGTTCATATATGAATGGTAGTGTAGTAGATGTAATTGCACATTTGGATACATTAGGAATATCAAAACAAGAATTTGATGGTTTAGCAAAATCATTAAATGAACTACATACTAGTAATACCGCATTTACTGATGCTGAAGTTCAAATGATAGATATGTATAGAAAAGTAATTAGTAATAAAATGAACAATGGAGAATTAGAAGTAAGTGATGCATCTAAAAAATTTGCAGACTTTAGTACTTCATTAATATATAGTAGAAGCGAATTGATTTGTATGTATCCTCAGCATAATTTTTCTAATATGACAGGGTTTGATAATGTTGAAAAAGCATTAGCAGAAGCTGTAAAAAATTTAGAAAATCAAGAAGAAATATTGGATGTATCAGCTCCTACAAAATAAGAATAGGTTATCATACTAACATGATATCCTTTTTTTCATATTATAAAATAGAGAAGGAGGATTAATATGTTTAATTTTAATAATAGATGTTGTAATAATACACCTGTTATGAATTGTGGACCAATTATGGAGCCACCAATTGAAAATTGTGTACAAAAAGATATTATTCATGAAGTTGAACACATATGCCCAATTAATACAAAAATAATAAATAATCATATATTTAAACATGTATACGTGCCGCAATATTCATGCTGTGAAGAAGATGTTTATACAAATGTAGATGAATGTGGTGGATGTTCTAATTTAAATAATATGCAGTAATGTTAAAAGTATATACTAGTTATATACTTTTAATTTTACTAAAAAATGTATTTATGATATAATTATGCAAGTGGAGCAGTATCCTAGTTGATTTGTTTATTAGGAAGATGAGCCTAAAAATTCATTAAAGGGCATATCTGTGAAGCTTCTTGTGCTTGCCTATTACGCCCAGTTTTGG
>CACZSX010000073.1 GCA_902783915.1 uncultured Erysipelotrichaceae bacterium
GGAGCTATTAAAGAAGGCGTTAAGAAAGAAGAAGCTGAAGAATTAAAAGCTAAATTTGAAGAAGCTGGCGCTACTGTTGAATTAAAGTAATAATAATGTAAAGAACACATAAAATGTGTTCTTTTTTTATAAATATATTGTTCATAAAGTTGTGATTATGATAGAATTGTTGTAAGGAGGGTAAATGGATAAGATACTATTAGTAGATATGGATGATGTCATTACTGTTGATGGTTTTTTAAATATAATTAATGAATATATGGGTTCAGATTATACATATTCTGATTTTGATACATTTTATATGCAAGATATATTACCAGATAAAGAAAAATTCTTTAAATGGTTTATGGGTAAAAACATGTATGATTATTGTAGACTTAATGATAATTGTTATGAAGTTTTAGAAAATTTAAATAAGCACTATAAACTATATATAGCAACATCATATATATTTAGAGAGATACCCAAAGATTCTGGGCATATTTTATATCAAAAATTTGAATATTTAAAAAATAAATTACCTTTTATAAAACCAGAACAATATGTTTTTATATCTGACAAAACTATTTTAAAGGCATATGGAAGAATTGATGATAGAGTTAAAAATCTTATGGATGGAGAAAAGAAAATATTATTTTCAGCATATCATAATTTAAATATTAGTGATGAGGAATTAAGTAAAAAAGGAATAATAAGGGCAAACAATTGGAAAGAAGTAGAAAAAATATTAATGGAGGTTAATAATGAGTAAATGGGATGATGATTATATTAAATTGTGTAAAACAATATTAAAGAAAGGAAAGGAAGTAGAAAATAGAACTGGTATTAATACTATAAAAATACCTAGTTATCATTTGCATTTTGATTTATCTAAAGAATTTCCAGTTCTTACTACAAAACAATTATTCTTTAGACAAGCAATATTAGAAATGTTATGGATATATCAAGCTTCTAGTAATGATGTTAGATGGTTAAAAGAAAGAAATGTTCATATATGGGATGAATGGGAGATTGATGAAAATGGTGATTGGAAAGCCACTCAAAATGTAATGAAAAATGGTAAGTATGTTAAAGAAGAAGTAGTAAAACATTTTGATAAAAAATATGCGCATACTATTGGTACTGCATATGGATATATAGTTAATAAGTTTAATTTAACTAAAAATTTAATTGAAACAATTAAGAATAATCCAACAGATAGAAGAATGGTTGTTACATTGTGGCAAAATGATTATTTAGATACAGCTGTACTACCATCATGTGTATGGAGTAGTGAATGGGATGTGACAGATGGTCATTTAAATATGTGGGTACACCAAAGAAGTTGTGATGTTCCGCTAGGTTTACCATTTAATATAACACAATATGCTACTTTCCTATCTTTAGTAGCACAAGTAACAGGTTTAAAACCGGGTACGATTGATTGGAGTATAAAAGATGCTCATATATATGTTAATCAAATAGATGGTATTAAAGAACAAATAAAAAGATATGATGAAAATGGTTCATTACCCGCACCTAAACTATGGATTAATCCAGAAGTAACTGATTTCTTTAAGTTTGATAATTCAACAGATTGTAAAGATATAAAAGTAGTTAATTATGAACATATGGGACCTATTAGATTCCCAATTGCACAGTAGGTGGTTATGAATAATTTAAGTTTAATAGTAGCAATAGGTAAAAATAATGAATTGGGTAAAGATAATGAATTGATATGGCACCTAAAAGAAGATATGAAATTCTTTAAAAAGATGACTAATAATAAAACTATAATAATGGGTAGAAAATGTTTTGAATCATTACCTGGGTTATTACCTAATAGAAAACATATAATATTATCTACAAACAAAAATTATAAAGTAGATGGAGCATTAGTAATGGATAATAAAGATGATGTATTAGATTACATTAAAAATACAGACGAAGAATGCTTTATAATAGGTGGTGGTAAAATATATGAGATGTTTTTACCATATTGCAGTAAATTATATATAACAGAAATAGATGATGAGAAAGATGCAGATGTATATTTTCCAAAATTTGATAAATCATTGTATAATAGAGAAATAATTGATGAAATAAGAGAAGAAGTTAAATATAAGTTTGTATTATATACAAAGAAAAGAAAGGGCAAATTAATTGTTATTGAAGGAACTGATTGCTCAGGCAAACAAACACAAGCAGAGAAATTAGTAGAACATCTAAATGCTGATAGTATAGATGCAATTAAATTTGGGTTCCCTAATTATGATTCGCCTACAGGTAAAATAGTAGGAGGACCATATCTAGGTAAATCATATATATGTGATGGATGGTTTCCTGAAGGTGCTCCTAATGTATCTGGTAAAGTGGCAAGTTTATATTATGCGGCAGATAGGTTATATAATGTTGATATTATAAATAAGGCATTAGATGACGGTAAGATAGTTATATTAGATAGATATGTTGAATCTAATATGGCATTCCAAGGTAGTAAGTTTGAGACAGTAGAAAAAAGAAAAGAAATGTTTGAGTGGCTAGAAACTTTAGAATATAAACTGCTAGAATTACCTAGACCAGACAAAGTATTATTTCTCTATATGCCATATGAATATGCATGTGAATTAAAAAAAGGAAGAGAAGAGAAACCGGATCAAAATGAATCTAGCGAAAAACTATTAAGAAGAGCAGAATCTACATATATAGAACTATCAAAAATGTATAATTATAGCAAGATAGATTGTGTAGATAATGGCCGAATAAAGACAATAGAAGAAATACATAAGGAAGTTTATAATGAGGTATTAAAGAGTAATTGATTACTCTTTTTATTTTGTCAAGTAAAATATTTAAATTTTACAATATTTTTATTGACTTTACTAGCATTTTGGCGTAAAATTATAAATTGGTACTATGTCGCTTTATGGACTTAGTTCTTTGAAAAATTATGTTTGGGGTGAAAAGATGGCATATAAGTTTAAAAAGTTTGGATCATATCGTGAGAGAGCAGATTTCTCTAAGGTAGGGAACTCATTAGAATTACAAGATTTACTTGAAATTCAAAAGAAAAGTTATGAATGGTTTAGGACAGAAGGAATAAAAGAAGTTTTAAGTGATTTATTTCCAATAGAAAGTTTTTCTGGGAATCTTTCTTTAGATTTTGGAGATTATGTATTTGAAACTCCTAGACATTCATTAAAAGAATGTAAAGATAGGAATCTAACTTATGCTTCACCATTAATAGTTCAAGCAAGACTATTTAATAATGAAACTGGTGAAGTTAAGGAACAAGAAATATTCTTAGGTGATATGCCTTTAATGACTGAAGGTGGCACTTTTATAGTTAATGGTGCTGAAAGGGTTATAGTTTCACAATTAGTAAGATCACCAAGTGTTTACTATACAAAGGAAACAGATAAGAGCGGTAGATCTATTTTTGCGTGTCAAGTTATACCTACCAGAGGTACATGGCTAGAATATGAACTAGATTCAAGAGATGTAATGTATGTTAGAATTGATAGAACTAGAAAAGTTCCAGTTACAACATTACTTCGTGCATTTGGTTTATCAAATGATAATGATATTATTGATGTATATGGTGATAATCCATATATAGTAAATACTATAAGTAAGGATTCTACTAAGAATACTGATGAAGCTTTAATCGAAATATATGAAAAATTAAGACCAGGTGAACCAGCAACATTAGATAGTGCAAAGAACCAATTGATTACTAGATTCTTTGATGAATTTAGATATGATTTAGCGCGTGTTGGTAGATATAAATTTAATAGAAAATTAGATGTTTGCGAAAGATTAATTAATTGTAAATTAGCAGAAACTATTAAAGTTAAAGGAAAAGTTATTGCTGAAGAAGGTACTTTAGTAACTAAAGAAGTATTAGAAAAATTAAAA
Organism: uncultured Erysipelotrichaceae bacterium; assembly: GCA_902783915.1. Taxonomy (GTDB): domain Bacteria; phylum Bacillota_I; class Bacilli_A; order RF39; family UBA660; genus CAG-1193. Next base: position 3,898 of record CACZSX010000073.1, read on the forward strand.
CCAGTATTTAAAGATGGTTATAATAAGAAAAAAGTATTAATTAATGATGAGTTGGATACTTATGATAACATTCAAACAGTTAAAGTATATTCTAATATAGAACCAGAAAAGGTTGTTACAATTATTGGTAATGATCAATCTATAGATGTTAAAAGATTAACTATTTCAGATGTATATGCTTCTGTATCTTATTATTTAAATTTATTAGATGGAGTAGGATACTTAGATGAAATAGATCATTTGGCAAATAGAAGAGTTCGTCAAGTTGGCGAGTTATTACAAAATCAATTTAGAATTGGTATTGCTAGAATGGAAAGAATTATAAGAGATAAAATGAGTACAGTAGATTTAGCAACAGTTACTCCAAAGATATTAGTTAATATTAGACCATTAACTGCTGTTATTAAAGAGTTATTTGGATCTTCTCAATTATCTCAATTCATGGATCAAATAAATCCAATATCTGAGTTAACAAATAAAAGACGTTTAAGTGCTCTAGGGCCAGGAGGACTATCTCGTGATAGAGCTGGTATGGAAGTACGTGACGTTAATGTTTCTCACTATGGTAGAATATGTCCAATTGAATCTCCAGAAGGTCAAAATATAGGACTTATTACATCACTTGCTAGTTATGCAAAAATAAATGATTATGGATTCATAATGACTCCATATAGAAGAGTTAAAAATTGTAAATTAACAGATCAAATAGATTATTTAACTGCTGATGAAGAAGCTGATTATATA
>CACZSX010000074.1 GCA_902783915.1 uncultured Erysipelotrichaceae bacterium
AATTGAACAAAGATATGGATTATTTAGTGATAGAGAGATAAGTGAAATAAGAGAAAAATATCCTGTTGAATTTGCGTTCTATGATAATTATTATAGAAATGATGGTAAATTTTATGCAAGACTTCCTCAAGGTGAATCACCATATGATGTAGCACTTAGAACACGTCAATTTATTGAAACAATTTATAGAGATAAAGAAGATACATTATTTATAGTTAGTCATGGTATAACAATAAGAACTTTTGTAATGAATTTTATGCATTATTCTCCAGAATGGTATAATAGAGAATTAAATCCAAGTAATTGTTCTATTAGATTAATTGATACAGATAAAGAACCAACTACTGAAGAGTATATATATAATAAACCAAAAGTTAAAGCAAAAAAGTAACTAATATGTTATAATAGAGTGGGTGAATAAAATGGAGTTGTTTAATAAATTTACTGATACAATATTTTTAAAAGAAGATAGTAATCTTGAAAAGATGATAGAAGAATTAAAAATAGAAAGAAATAAAAATCCTTATTATAAAGATAAAATAGATTATGATATTAGAATGTTAGAAATAGGTTTAGAAGGTGAAAAAGAAATCGCATATGAGCTTAAAAATGCCAATATAGGCATGTATGTGTTACATGATATAACTATTGAATATGAGGATTTAAAAGCACAATTTGATTATATTATTATTACTAAAGGATATATATATTTGGTAGAATGTAAAAATTTAATGGGTAATATATATGTAGATAATAATGGACAATTTATAAGAGAATATGAATATAATGGAAAAAAGTACACAGAAGCAATATATTCACCTTATACTCAGATAATTAAAAATCTAAATATATTAAAGAAAAAATGGATAAATAATAGTAGTAAACTCAGAGTAGCAATACAAAGCAAATACTTTGATACATTATGGTATAAACCAATAGTAGTACTAGCAAATTCAAAATCGATACTAAATACTAAATATGCACCTAAAGAGGTGAGGAGTAGCACTATCCGTGTAGATAAACTAGTAGAATATATTGAAAATGATATAAGGAACTATGATAGGACGCTATATAATGGCAAAGCATACATGGAGGAATTAGCAAACAGTTTATTAGAATATAATACAAATAATTTTAATAATATTGCAGATAAATATAAAGAGAAAGTAGATATCAAACTATTAGAACATAAATTAAGGGCATTTAGAAGTAGTAGATCAAAAAAACTTAATATACCAGCGTATTATGTATTTACCGATGAAGAGATGAAAAAACTAATTTCTGATAGACCAAAGGATTTAAATAAATTAAAAGATATATTATCTGAAATTAAAATTAAATGTCATGGTAAACAAATAATTAAGGTTCTCAATGAATAGAGCATAATAAAAGGATTATATTACATAATCCTTATTTAATTTTATCATTAGAAGTCAACATAATATACATTATACGAAATCGTATTTATAACTGATTTATATGCTATATCTTCCTTGATTGTATTTCTGCTATTCTTTCAAATACTTCTGTAGCATTTTTTTCATTAATTTCAGTATAACCAAGTTCTTTTAATGCTTGAGATTTAACTGTATATAACTCTTGTGTCCTAGAAAGCTTTTCTTCATTTCTTTGTTCAATTTCAGCTTCAAACTTCCTATGTGTTTCTATTACTTTTGATTTAGAGAATCCTCCATTATTAAATAAAGAAATTGCTTGATACATTATTCCTTCAAAAATAATTTGTTTTTCTTCATTGAATGAATATTCATCAGTTTTAATAAAACCATTTGATTTAGCAAAATATGCAAGCACATATCTTAATTCTTCAACATCATCCATAACTTGTAAGAAATTATATAAATACCTAAATGTATTATATGATGTTCCCTCACTACTATCCTCGCTTAATCTTTCTTTAAGTAGGGCAATAATATCACATAATACTTTTTGACTCTTTTTATTTAATCCTTTTAGATCAGTTGCTATCCCTTCTCTGCTTTCATTTTTTTCACTTTCTAATAACAATTTTTCTATTCTTACCATATATTCATTACTTGGTTTAATATTTTTAACTTCATTTATATTTTCAACATCAAATAATATAAATAATTTAGTTTTTTTATCTTTTGGCCACTCCTCTATTGAATCCATTTCTAAATAGTTATATACCATTTGTCTAGAAACCCCTAAATATTTAGCTAATTTTACTTTAGAAATACCTAATTCTTTTAATAAATTATTTACATCTTTCATATATTGTTACCTCCTATTTAACACAACTTAATTGTATCATAAATATAAAAAAGTGTCAAATAGTGACACTTTACAATAAATACCATAATTTCTTATTATTTTTTCTAACTTCCTTTATAATTCCTCCACCTATACATTTATCTTCTACATAGAAAACACATGCTTGACCAGGAGTTACAGCTTTAACATTATTATATTTAACTAATATATTTCCATCATCTAAGTATTCTAGTTCTACATCATTATCTTTTTGCCTATATCTAAATTTTGCTGTGCATTTTGTAGGTCTTTCATCGCAATTAAAATTAATTTGTTCAACAACACAACTATCAGATAATAAGTATTCATTATCTTCTCCTAATGACACATATAATATATTTTTCTTTAAATCTTTACCAACTACAAATAATTTATCATTGGTACCACCAATATCAAGTCCCCTTCTCTGTCCAATTGTATAATACATGAGACCTATGTGTTCACCTAATTTTTCATTAGTATCTATATTTATAATATCTCCCTTCTGATTAGGAAGATAATTTTTTAAAAATTGTTTGAAGTTTCTCTCACCAATAAAACATATTCCTGTTGAATCTTTTTTTGCTGCAGTAGATAGTTCTAATTCTTTAGCTATTTTTCTTACTTCACTTTTATTTAAATTACCTACAGGAAATAATACATTTTTTAATTGATCCTTTGTAACTTGTGATAAAAAATATGTTTGATCTTTATTGTCATCTATACCTCTTAATAAATATTTTCCGTCATATCTAGCATAATGACCTGTTGCTATATAATCTGCTCCTAATCTTTTAGCTTCTTTTATAAATAAATCAAATTTAATATATTTATTGCACATTATATCTGGATTTGGTGTTCTACCTTTCTCTAATTCATCTAAAAAGTATTTAAATACGTAATCCCAATATTCTTTTACAAAATCTATTCTATGAAGTGGAATTCCAAGTTTATTGCATACTTCTAAAGCATCATTATAATCTTCTTCTTGTGGACATATATTATTATTTAGTGTGGGATTGCCCATAATATCATTATTTATAGTAGCATCCCAATTTCTCATAAATAAGCCAATTACTTCATAGCCTTCTTTTTGAAGCAAATATGCTGCTACTGAAGAATCAACACCACCTGACATACCAACTACAACTTTCATAAATATCACCAATTTTATTATACATTATTTTAAAAATTAGTAAATCATTTTTATTAAGTATGGTAGAACATATGATTCATAGAGTGCTGAAAATGTTAAAAATATAATTGATATTAATAATATGATTATATATTTTTTTAAAAATTTAAAATTAAATATTTTTTTATTTATTAATGAATCAATTATCTTAATTGATAATTTAAAACTATAATAACTAAGTATAAAATATATTATTAAATTTAGTATTGAATGTGGAAATACATAAATAAAACTAAAAAATATTCCATCAACTTTAAAATTATATATTAATGATGTAATAGAAAATGATAAAATAAATCCTTTATAAAATAATATAAATATTATTATTGGTATTCCTATTACAGAAAAACCAAGTATCCATATAATTAATGATAATATATTATTATTAATTATATTTTTTAATAAATTAATTGTATACTTTCCATTGTTAATTAAATCAAAATGATTATTAATATTGCTTGTAAGTAATGATTTATCTGAGGCACTTAGTAATGTTATGAAAAATAATCCAAATAATATAGATATAACAACTACAACTATTAATGAATAATAAATATTTTTTTCTTTTTTTAAATCTTTAAAAATAATATCAAATATCTTGTTCAATATCTCACCTCAAGAAATTATATAATATTTTTTATAAAATATTACTATTTCTTTACTACAAATATGTTGCTATGTTATAATTGTTTTGAGGTGGAATATGAAAAAATTAGGTAAAATATTTGTATGGTTTGCACTTATAATAATGGTTGGTAGTGTAATTATTAGTATTATTTCCCCATTATTATGGTCAAAATAATTAACTAAGAGTTCTTTTGAACTTTTTTTTATGTTATAATTATAAAGGTGATAATATGGATATATGTTCAAATGGTGATACATTATCAATTATAAGATTAGTAATACTTGTAATAAATTTAATTAGAATAATTGGACCAATTGCATTATTAATAATGGTTGGTATTGATATATTTAAATCAGTTTCTGGTGGTGAAAAAGAATTAAATGAATTAATTCCTACTGCAGCAAAAAGAATAATTGCTGCTATAGTTATCTTTTTAGTGCCTTTAATTGTTAGTTTAATCATGAGTTTAGTTAGTAGTAATACATTATATCCTTGTATTAAGAATGCCACTAAAGACAATATACAAAAAGCCTATATTGCTGCTGCAAATAATGCTATTGAAAAAGCTTATAGTTCTTTAGATAATAGCGACTATACTCTTGCATTGCAAAGCATATATAAAATTAATGATGTTAATATTCAAAAGGAATTAGAAACTAAACTTGATGATTATAGGAACATTGTTATAGCAAATAATTTAATTACAACTGTTGAATATTTAAAAACAAAAGATTCATATAATAATGCACTAGAAGCTATTAATAAAATTAAAACTCAAAAAATTAAAGCAGAATATACTACTAGGCTTAATAAAATAGAAATTATTGAATATAGTAATAGTACAATGCCAACTCCTGTTGGTAATCCTCTTAATATAAATAGTTCATTTAATTGGTATAATGATTTTAAAGTTAATAATATTGCTGGATATTACCTATATATCCCAGAAAATGCTACTACCAATATGCCAATTATTGTTGTACTACCTCCAAATAGTTTATCTGGTCCTACGGAAAAGAAAGTCGTTCAAACTAAGAGTTTAAAAAATGTTAAAGCATTTATATATATACCAGTTGCTGCAGGATCATCTTCATCATCACCTACTCAATGGGGAACTAGACATAGTAGATCTGCAGTAACACAATTAAATAGTATTGTTGATAAATATAAAATAGATAAATCAAGAATATCATTAACTGGATTTAGTTCTAGTGCTTATTCAATATATTGGACTGCAAATACATATAGAATATTCTCAGCTGTTGTTCCGGTAAGTTCTGGTATGTCAATATCTGGTGTTAAAAATTATAGTGATTGGCAATATTTAAAAACTATATCTATGAAAGGTTTTGGAGAAAAAGGTGGTAAAACTACCGCGGATGGTAGAAGTTGTTTAAAAGCCGGATATGTTAATTGGTCTGCAAATACTGCTATGGCAGGAGTATTTAAGGAATTAGGAAAAATAGATGATTATACATATTTACCAAATGTTTGCCATGGTGAAATGGGAAAATATGTGTTTGAAATAGATAATAATAAAAATGGTATATCTGATATAATAGAATGGATGGTTTCGCAAAAGAAACAATAAAAGTAAGGTTAACCTTACTTTTTTTCCATTTCTTCTAACATAGTTGTTATATATATTCCATATCCAGTTGTTGGATTATCTACTACAACATGAGTAACTGCACCAACTATTTTATTATCCTGAATTATTGGTGAACCACTCATACCTTGGACTATACCTCCTGTACTTTTTAATAACTCTGTATCAGTTATTGCAAATGATATATTTTTTATTGGACTTTTTTTATTTAAACTATTTATATATATATCATATTCTTTAACATTGTTGTCATTTAATACAGTTAATATCTTAGCACCGCCAAGTTTTATTTCATCTTTTGTTGCTACTTCATATAAAATACTATCATCTATCTTATCTTTATAATTACCAAATATACCACTAGATGTATTTTTATTTATAGAACCATATATGATGTTTTTATATACTTCTGCATTTTTTTCACCTGCTGTTCCACTTTTACTTTTATTAATGTTTATTACACTTGATTTATAAATATTTCCATTACTTATATTTACTTTTGATAAAGTATTTCTGTCTATTATTTCGTGACCTAATGCACCATACATTCCAGTGCCTGGATCTATATACGTAAGTGTTCCAATACCATTTATTGTATCCTTAACATAGAGTCCAGTCTTGTATATATTGTTATTATCTTTAATGAGTTCTAAAGTAGTATCATATTCTTTATTATTACGTACTATTGTAACTTTTACAAAACCATTATTTTTATTCTTATTTATTTCTCTTAACATTTCATTTATATTATTAATATAAATATCATTAATTTTTATTATATTATCGCCTAATCTTATATCAGCATCTTTCGCAGGAGAAATATTGTTAATATCATAAAATCCAACTACCATTACCCCTTTTGAATGTATTTCTATACCAATGCTTTTACCAGATGCTATTATTTTATTTGAATATGCTAATACATTTAAAGGAGATATACATAGTATAAGTGAAATATATATAATTAATTCTTTAAATTTTTTCATATTTCATCTCCTATTCATAGACTACATTATTATTATTTACTGAAATATGAAATATAAATTGTTAATTTATGACAATTATATGAATTTAACAGAAATATACATCTTATCTTTATATTCTTCTTGAATACTTCTTATAATATTATTAGCAAGTTCATAATTATGTTTTTTTGTTTTTATTGTAACTTTTATTTGATTATTATTTATTGTAATAAAAGAATCTAAATTATACTCTTTTTTTACCTTATCTTGTAATTTTTCTTCTATCATTCTTGTTTCTTCAATAAGTTTTAATTTTTCATAAGCATTATTCTTTTCATCAATAGTACTATTAACATTATTAAGTACCAGTTTTAAACTCTCCATTTCTTTTATTTTATCTTCATAATCTAATTCTTTTAGAACAGATAATTCATCTTTATTTTTAATATTTATCACAGGAATAGTACTATTTTCATTAATAGATTCTACTGTATCATTAGGCATAGTTATATAATATACTCCTAATACTAAAATTAAACTGAATAAAGTTAAAAACCATAATTTTTGTTTATTTATCATAGGATCCTCCTATAATATAATATTAATTATGGTGATAAATATTCATAAAAAAAGTATGTTACTTTCTACTAACATACTTTCCATCACTTGTAGATACAATTACTATATCTCCTTCATTAATAAATAAAGGAACTCTAACTACTAGACCTGTATTTAATTCGGCTTCTTTTGTTGCTGTAGTTGCTGTATTGCCTTTTATTCCAGGTTCTGTTTTAATAACTTCTAACTCTACTTTTTCAGGTAAATTTACCCCTAACATCTCAGAATTATAATACATAATACTTACTTCTGAATTTTCAGTTAAATATTTTGCTTCATTCTCAATTTGAGACTTAGGTAATTCTATTTGGCTATAATCATTCATATCCATAAATACATAATTTTCACCATCATTATATAAATATTGCATAGTCTTCTTTTCAATCATAGCTTTTCCGACTTTTGTACTTGAATTAAATGTTTGTTCATATATTGCACCTGTTCTTAAATTTTTTAATTTCATCTTTACAAAAGCAGCGCCTTTACCTGGTTTAACATGTTGAAATTCTAATATAGTATAGATATTACCATCTACTTCTATTGTCATTCCATTTTTTATATCATTAACGTTTACCATAAATACTCCTTTTATTTGGTTCTTCTTATGAACATAGGTTTCTTTCTACTAATTGTTTTAACTTTAACAACTGGTTTATCAACAACTTTGCCTGTAGGTATCGAAGTAATATAATTAATATTAGCTACAACATCAGCTATTGGATAACCCATATGAAAATTTTTATCCATACCAAAACTCCTATTTAATTATTTCTTTTCTTTATGTTTAGTACTTTTATTACATCTAGAACAATATTTGTTTAATTCTAATCTCTCAGTATTATTTTTCTTGTTTTTAATTGTTCTATAGTTTTCTTCATTGCATTCAGTACATACTAATGTAATTCTTTCTCTATTACCAGCCTTTGCCATAAAACACTCTCCTTCTTTAACTTTTATATTATAGCAAATTATTTATAAATTTCAAAGTATTTTTTAGTAATTTGATTACTTATTCTTCTATTTATAGTTGACATATATGAACTACCATATATATGACTTATATCTGGTGTAATAACAACTATACTCATTTGAGGATCATCAAGAGGCGCAAAACCTGCAAATGTTGATGTTATAGTCTGTTTATCAATTACCCCATCATTATCGCTATCTAAAAAGCTCTGTGATGTGCCTGTTTTTCCCGCTGGATTATATTTTAAATCAATATAACCATATCCAGTACCATTATATCCTAATACTGCCTTAAAACCTTCTTTAATACGTTTAAAATACTTATCGTCTAATTCTACTTTATTCAAAATATATGTCTTATTATTAAGTAATAAATCATCATCTTTATATACACTTTTTAATAAATTTAATTTGATTCTTGTACCATTATTTGCAATAGTATTTATATATTGAGTAAGTTGTAATGGCGTATATGTATCATATTGTCCAATAGAAAAATCTAATAATAACCCTGGTGTATCATTTTTACCAATTATTCCTATACTCTCATATGGTAAATCTATACCTGTTTTTACACCTAATCCATACGAATTAAACATATTTCTATATATAGTAAAAGGATCATTATTAAAACTAAAAGGACAATTATAACAATAATTATAATCTGCTACTTTCATAGCAGTTTTAAATTGATATACATTAGATGATAATCTTAATGCATTTATATCATCTAAGTAACCCAAACCATTTCTATTCCATGAACATTTTAAACTTGTATTAGAAATCTTTATACATTCATCTTTAAATATAGTTCCTATGTCAATTACCTTAGTTTTATATCCAACAGATATAGATGCTCCCTTTATTACTGAACCAACAGTAACAGAAGAAATAGGTATATAACTACTATAATCATATATTTTATTATTAGCAATGTATTTACCTATCATTGATAATATCTCTCCATTACTTGGATTACTAACTATTACAAATACTTTATTAAAATATTCAGTATTTGGTTCTTTTTTTGCCCTTACTATTTCTTTTTCAACAATACTTTCAAATTCTAACTGTAAATTAATATCTATAGATAGTATTAAATCATTACCATTTTTTTCTTTACTTATTAGTTCTAATCCATTACCATAATTTTTATATCTAGCTGGTTTGCCTCTTAAATATTCATCATATTGTAACTCTATCCCACTTAAACCTACTCTATCAGTCAATTTATAGCCTTTTTTTAAATAATAATCTTTTAGATCATTAGTTATACCAATATTTTCATTAGAAACACTACCAAGTATTCCTCTTAAGGTATTACCATATATGTATTTTCTTTCCCAACTTTCTTTACATTTAAATCCTTTATATTTTCCAGAATTAATAATATTATATTCTTCTTCATTAATATTTTTTTTAATTAATTTATCTTTATAATAATAATCATTATGCATTAAATAATAAACATATGCTGTTTTTTTATCTATTTTACTTAATTCTTCTTTAGTTATTCTTTCTCTAATTATAGAATTAATTTTTTCATTACTAATTCTCCTTACTTTTAATAGTTTTTTCTCTCCGTCTTTTACTTTCTTATACCCATCATTTAATACTAACCAAACATCTTTTAGCATACTATCAGTAACAAATTCATAATTTAAATCTATTAAATTACTTATATCCTTAGCAATCTCTATTTCTTCTTTATTTGATACGCCATTCTCTCTTTTATAATATATGTTTATAATACTATTATTATCTACTAATAATTTATGATTTCTATCATATATTCTACCTCTTTTTGGATTACTACCTTCAATAGTACTATATATAACATTATCCATTATATTTTTATATTTATGATTATTAATAATTGTTATATAAAAAGATTTAACTAATATAATTAAAATAGCTATTAATAAAAAAAATACTAATACATTAAATCTTTTCATAACACCACCTATTATTATTTTTGTTAATAATATTTACTTTATACATATATTACAATAGAGGTGTTTTATGTATTTAGAATTTATAAAAAAATGTATAAATAATTTAAAAAAAGATGATATTAAAACTTATGCAATAAATAATAAAATTGAATTAGAAAATAATGAATTAGAATTAATTTATAATACTATTAAAGTAAGATGGAAAGAAATATACGATGATGGTATTAAAGTAATTAATGAATATAAAAATCAATTAAAAGAATCTACATATAAAAAATTATTAGAATTATATAAGAATATAAAAAGATATTAATTATAATATCTTTTTATTTCTTCTATTAAATTATTATTAAATTTCTTATTTCTTATCATTTCAATTTCAAATTTATATGGTGGATATGAATTATTATTATCTTTTATCCATGGTGTTTCAAGTATTTTAGGTATATTATCTAATCTAGGATTATATATGACACTTATTATATTATCAAATCCAATAGTACCAATACCAATATTTTCATGCCTATCCTTATGACTACCCTTTTCATTTTTTGAATCATTAATATGGATACAACCAATTTTATCTATTCCAATTATTTTATCAAATTCATCCAACACTTTATCAAAATTAGATATATCATAACCAGAATCATTTAAATGACATGTATCTAAACATATTAATAATTTATCACTAAATTTAACATTATCAATAATATATTTTAATTCACTAAAATTAACGCCTAATTCAGAACCTTTTCCAGCCATTGTTTCAAGGCAAATATTAACATTAATATCTTTACTCAATACAACGTTTAATGCGTCACAAATCGTATTTAAACCAACTTCAGCACCATTTCCAACGTGGCTTCCAGGATGAAGTACTAAATACTTAATACCTAACTCTTCACATCTAT
>CACZSX010000075.1 GCA_902783915.1 uncultured Erysipelotrichaceae bacterium
ATATCATTTAAAGATGGTAAAAGAAAATTAAAATGTAAGAAAATAATATATACAGGTAATCCAGTTAGTCAAAGAGCATTAGAAAGTAAACCATATAATAAAGAAGATTTAGGTTTTTCTAAGAATAAAAAATTAATAATAATAGTAATGGGTTCTTTAGGTAGTTCATCTGTTAATGAAAAACTATTAGATTTCTTAAGAACATATGAAAGAGAAGACTCAGAAATATTATTTATAACAGGTAAAAGTAGTTATAAAGAATTAAATAATAACTTAATCGTACCAAAGAGTACTAGAATAATACCATTCTTTGATAATTTACCTAGTTTAATGAAGAGTGCTGACTTAATAATATCAAGAGCTGGAGCTTCTACAATAGCTGAAATAATGGCTACTCGTACTCCATCTATATTAATACCAAGTACATATGTTGCTAATAATCATCAATACTATAATGCACTTGATTTAGTTAATAAAAAGATAAGTATATTAATTGAAGAAAAAGATTTAAATAAAGATACATTAATTGAAGCAATAGATGAAATGTTTAGTCCTGAAACATTTAAAGAAGTAAAGATGAATTTAAGTAAAATTAAAGATATAAATTCTAGTACTAAAATACTAGATGAAGTGGAAAAGATTATTAAGGTGGATAATGAGAAAAGGAAACAAAAAGAAAAAATTTAGTTTATTTAAGTTCTTTATGATACTTATGACTATAGCTATACTTTATTTAATAGGTAGTATACTTCTAAGTATTAAAACTAAAAATATAATTATTATAGATAATCATTATTATACAGATGATCAAATAATAGAAAGTGCTAATATATATGATTATCCTAAATTTATTCTATTAAATCCTAGAAAAATTAAAAACAATTTAATGAAATTAGATTTAATTGAAGATGTAACAATAGAAAAAAGAATAGATTTTAGTTTAAGAATTAAAGTAAAAGAGAAGAAAATACTATATTATATTAGAAGTAAAGAAGAATATATGACTTCCTCTAATGATAGTTATAAATTAGAGGGTATTAGTGGTATTCCAACACTTATTAATTATGTACCAGAAAATGTAGAAAAATCTTTTGTAAGAGAATTTTCTAAAGTAAATGATAATATAATTAATTTAATAAGTGAAATAGAATATAGTAAAACAGATTATGATGAAAAAAGATTCTTACTTTATATGAATGATGGGAATAAAATATATATAACTACATCTAAAACAGATAAATTAAATAAATATGTAGATATAGTTAAAAAACTAGATAATAAAAAGGGAATATTATATTTAGATAGTGGTAATTATTTTGAAATAAAAGAATAGATATGCATAAAACATATCTATTTTTTATATAATTTAATATGTCAAAGAAAGAAGATTTTAAAAAATTTATATCTAATAATCCAGAATTTATAGATTATGTAAGAAATAATAAAGTATCATGGCAATCATTATATGAATTATATGATTTATATGGAGAAGATAAATCTATATGGAATAAATATATATCAAATAATATGGATAATATTAATTTAAAAGGATTATTAAATACACTTAAAAATATAAATATAGATTCATTAGAAGAAAATATTTCTTCTATACAAAAAGCAGTATCTATTATAGAAGAATTAACTACTAAAAAAGAAGAAGAACAAGTAAAAGAGAATAAAGAAGATATAAATAAAATATATGGTGAATAAATGAAAAAAGAAGTGTTAGATAAATTAAAACAAGATAAAAAGTTTTTAAATTATTTAAGAGAAAATTCTGATTATTATAAATTATTAAATAGAGACTCTAATAACTATGATTTATTTATTAAGAAAATGAAAGAAAAATATAAATTACGTACTATAGATAAAGTAGATAATATAGTAGATAGTGTTGATTTAATAACTAAGATAATAAAAATGAGTGATGAATAAATAGATTTATTATTAAAATGGTAATAAGTCTTTTTTATTGTATTTGTTTTATATTTTTGTTATACTTATTTTAGAATAGCGAGGTTGATAAAATGGCTAATATAGACCCTAATAAAGGATATGATATAGAAGTACATGATGATGGTACTGCTACTGTTTATACTAATTTAGGTACTTATACATTAGTAGATGGAAAGACTACACCTATAGGTTTTAGTTATTATGATGAAAAAGCAGGAACATATAGAGATAATTATCTTGATGTTACTTATAGTGCATCGGGAGATACTTATGTTACAGCAGGACATGGTGCTGAATCGTTTTCATATACACTTACAAATATGGAAGGTGATCAAGTAGATGCAACATATGGTTATATTCATGATGCTCCTAATAGTAAATACTTTGATACACTTTATGAATCAACTGAAGGATTTTTTAAAGATTTATCTGAAGCAAAACATGATACAAATCCAATATTTTTAGAATCAGCTATTAGTGGAAGTGGAAAATATTGTTATGATGTTAATGCTAAAGATGGAAGTAAAAAGAATTATTGTTTACTTATAGATCCAATATCTGAAGATCCTGGTACTAGTTATGAACCAACTGATAATACATATTCATTAGTAATAAATGGTCTTAATAAACAATCTAATGATTCTGATATAGCTCAATTAGTTTCTAAAGGTACAAAGAATACACTTATTATAAATACTAAACTAAATCATACTACATATGATCTTACTAATTTTGTTGGTAAATATAATTTAGTAAATGTATTTAAAGGAGACTTTGATGTAGATGAATTTGAAAAAGAATTAGCTAGAGATGGAGTTAGTTGTACATATACATATATAGATGAAAATGGTGTTGTACATGATAATTTAACTTCTAGTGAATTAAAAAAATATATGAATGAATTCATGGGAAATATAACAGATGGAGTAGTACACGGAGTTAACCCTGCAAAACAAGTTGATTCTGTAATAGATGATACAGAAGAAAAAAAAAAAAAAAAAGAAGAATTTTCTGAAGAACAAAAAGAAGATTTTGAAAAAATAGAACAAGATAGAATATCAAAAGTATATGAAGAACATAGTGGTTCATTAGATGAATTTTCTAAATATATGGAACCATTTGGTGATACTCTTGGAAGTAATTTATCATATGTATATCAAG
>CACZSX010000076.1 GCA_902783915.1 uncultured Erysipelotrichaceae bacterium
ACTTCATATCTAATCATAGATACTATACTTCCACCATTTGCTTTTACATATTCAGATACACTTTTTTCATCATCTTTAACAAATGGTTGCTCAGTTAAGCATACTTCTTTGTAGAATTTTCTTATTCTTCCTTCTACCATTTTAACAGCTATATCTTCTGGTTTGCCTTCATTTATAGCTATTTGTTTTTGAATTTCTCTTTCATGATTTACATCTTCTGTTGGTACAGATTCAATATTTAAATATTTAGGTCTCATTGCAGCAGCATGCATTGCTACATCTTTTGCTACTTCAGTATTTGCACCATTAAGTACTACTAAAACACCAATTTTTCCACCCATATGAATGTAAGAACCAAATGTCTCAGAATCACTTTTTTCTACTAATTCAAATCTTCTAAAACTAATCTTTTCACCAATCTTAGCAATTTTATTAGTAATTGTATCTTCTAAAGTACCATCTTCTGTAGTAAGTTTTAATGCATCTTCCACAGTATTTATATTTGATTTAATTAATAAATTTGAAATTGTATTCATTAAATCTTTAAATTCATCATTTTTAGCAACAAAGTCTGTTTCTGAATTTACTTCAGTAATAACAGCTTTATTACCTTCTATAAGTATATTAACAAGTCCTTCAGCAGCAATTCTATCAGCTTTTTTAGCAGCTTTAGAAATACCTTTTTCTCTTAACCATTCACTTGCTTTATCTAAGTTTCCTTCAGTTGCTTCTAAAGCTTTTTTACAATCAAGCATACCAGCACCAGTTAATTCTCTTAATTCCTTTACCATACTTGCAGTAATCATAAAAATCCTCCTTTAACAACTATTTTAAACTTTTAATTAATTCATCTTTTTTCATTTTTGAATATCCTTCAATATTCTTTTCTTTTGCCAATTTCTTTAATTCAATAACTGTTAATTTAGTTAAATCTATTTTTTCTTCAACTTCGGCTTTTTTAGGTTTAACAGTTTTTGCTTTCTTTGGTTTTTCTTCTTTAGTTTCCTCTTTACTTACTTTTTCTTTTTTATCTTTATTTGCTTTTTCTTCTACATCTTTACTTACTTTTTCTTCTTTTAATTCTTCTATAAATGCATCTTTTTCTTTCTTAGGATGACCATTTTTATCATCTTCAGTAACTAAATCTACTATTGGGCATCCATAAACTTCTGCAACAGCATTATTTAAAGCTCCCATAACAACTTTTACAGCACGAATTGCATCATCATTAGCAGGAATTACATAATCAACATCATCTGGATCACAGTTAGTATCTACTATACCAAAAACTGGAATATGTAATCTTCTAGCTTCTTTAATTGCATTTAACTCTTTTCTTGGATCAACAATTATTAAAGCTTCTGGAACTTTCTTCATGTTTCTAATACCACATAAATACTTATTCAACTTTTCGTATTCCTTGCGAATCTTAACTACTTCTTTCTTTGGTAATTGTTCGAATACACCTTCTTTTTCCATCTTTTCAATTTCATCAAGACGATTTATTCTCTTTCTAATTGTTCTAAAGTTAGTTAATGTTCCTCCTAACCATCTTTCATTTACATAGAACATATTTGTTCTTTCTGCTTCTTCTTTTGCAGCTTCTTGTGCTTGTTTTTTAGTACCTACAAATAATACCTTTCCACCATTTTCACAAATCTTCTTGATTTCAGCATATGCCTCCTCAATTAATTTTTGCGTTTTTTGAAGATCGATAATATAAATATCATCTCTTGCAGTAAAGATATACTCTTTCATTTTTGGATTCCATCTTTTTGTTTGATGACCAAAATGAACGCCAGCTTCTAATAAATAACTCATTGAAACTACTGTCATAAAATCTCTCCTTTCGTTTTTTCTTCTGAATACTTCTAAAAAATATCACCCAAGAGGGCACTAGACATTTAAATCCATATTCATGTCTTTTTAAAAAAGCCGAAATTATTATATCAAAATATATAATTTAATACAATAATTTATTTAAAAAAAGAAGTGTTATTTCACTTCTAATTCTATTCTAAATCTTTGGTTCTTATTAACTTTTAATGAATATTTATCATCTTTTACTTTTATATCTCTTAAAAATATATCATTTAATTCCCAATAATCACTTATATTAGTATCTGTTTTTATATATATCGCATAAGTACCTTTTTCAAGCTCACTTAGATCAATATTGTTTTTAAACCACGCTCTTAACTTAGAAAGATTATCAGGTACTACTAAAGTTATATTATATGGGCCATCATCTATATATCCCAAATCATATTCATATCTTTTATAAGTTTTTATATCTTCAAATATAATTGTTCTTTTTATTTCACTTTCATTAGAATATATTCCCTTAACATTAAATGAAGAACCTGTTATATTTAATTTATTATCAATTATATCTATTGACTCATATTGATTAAACATATTATCTTTTGTAGGAGTATTTTTAGAACTTATGAGTCCTTCATCTCTAATAAATAATTCTACAGGTATAGTTTTCAAATAATAATTAGTTCTAAATTGATATCCTCTATTATTGTTTGTAAACTTTGATGCGATATCCACAGATAGCATATTACTTAATATCTCTTGCGATTCGTATTGTCCACTTCTTGCTCTTACATATAATGAATAATTACCTTGTGGAATGTCACCAAAATCTAAATTGCCAGTAAACCATGAGTATTCTTTATTGTACTTATCAACATTTGGTATTTGATATGGAAATTGATTTGAATCTAATATTCTATCTAAACTTTTGCCATAAGTCACATTGGTTGTTTGATTTTTAAGTAATAAATCATACTTTATGTTTTTATCTTTTGTATTATTAACCTCTCCTATAGCAAGATAACCTGTTATTTTAACAGTATTATCTTCATTTATACTTAATTGTTGTAATCCAAATAACCCAGGTTTTCTAGTATAAATTCTTTTTACATTTTCATCTAATAAGGTAATATATGATGAATGTACATATCCATAATTTTTTTCTTTATCATATAATGTTTCTGCTTTAGATACTTGTATTACATCTGTTCTATCATCATTTAATATTGCATCAGTTTGAATCTTATACCAAATATCACTACCATTTACTTTTTCACCAGTAACTTTACCTAATATTAATACTGGTATATTTGTAACTTTATGTGCTTTAGATTCTAATCTATAAAGTTCTACTGAAGAAGTGGATGCTTCACTCATAACTTTTACACTATCATCTGATACTTTAATACCTATTGTATATTTATTAAAATCTTTATAATCTGAAAATGCATCTATACTTCTATACATAGAAGCTATTTTTTCACCCCAATATGGATCTGATGCATATTTAACATTTATTCCACTATTCTTATTTCCTAAATGACTACCATGATAATTACCAGAATAATCTCTTGTTTCTGCAAATAATGTATTTATATAATAATATGCATGCCTATATATACCATCTGCTACTGTATTATATCCATTTGCAGATGTCATTACACTTGAATCATATGCACTATGTCCAAATAGATTATTCTTAGTTTTTGCAAGTGCACTTGTTCCCCATCCACTTTCATTTATTGCTGTTGAAAGAGATATTGCAGCATTAACGCCATATTTATTTTGAGCATCTATAAATGTTAATTCTTCACCATATAATTTGGATTTTTCTTTACTATCATAACCTCTTGATTCAAGAAAGTTTTTAATATCATCTGCTGTTATATTTGAATTGGTTCTTATTGGTGAATACATGTAATAATTGTAATATGGTATTACATTAACTGCTTTATCTGTACTTTCATTTTTATAATCAAATAACATATCTTCTATTTTGGTATAAAAATAATTACCATCAAAACTATAATATTTTATTGTTTCACCATTATTATCTTTAGCTACTAATGAAGTAGGTGCTGGTCCTAAATTTATATATGTTGAATAGCAATTACTTGCTGTAATTTTTTTAGATAATCTATGTACTAAATCACCATTATCACTAACATAATAATAACTTGGACTTCTAACCATATTTACTGGTATTATTTCATATCCATTATATTTATTACTATTTAATGATAATAATGAATTAATCCATCCGGTTACTCCTGATATTTTAATATTTACTCTCGAAGTACCATTATTATAATCTATAAAAGCTGCATCTACTCCTCCAAAAGCTCCATGACCATTAATGTAAGTATACGAACTATTATTTGTAGCACTTGTATACACAAGTGATATAGTCATAGTAGTATTTGTTGTATTTAAATCAACTAATGCATATTCACTATTTAATACTTTATTTACATACTCACCTTTTGTATTTTTCCTTTTACCAATTATAGTTGGTATTTTATTATCTACACTAGTTAATGTTTTCATATATTCTAATGCATCACTATATTGTTCAAATGTTTTTAAGTATTCTACATTCGTCTCATCATATTCAACAGTAGATACGTTATCGCACCTTGTGCTCTTTTCATTATCTTTTATATATACAACATGATATCCTTCTTTTTCAAAATTATAATTTACTTCTGCAAATACATTATAAAGAGGCATAACAAAATCAAATAAAATACATATTAATAAAACATATGCTATTTTCTTCATAAATACACCTCCATATCATATATATTATAGCATTCTATATATAAAAAGTAATAATTATATACATTCATTTACATTGTAAAGTGTAAATTTACAATGATAATTTTTATGTTGAGTTAATATGGATTTTAAGTTATAATTATATAGACGCTTGGAGGTACTATGAAAAAATTATTAAATAGAATAAAAAAGAAACCAATTCTTATATTCACAACTTTATTTTTTTGTTTATTTTTAATAAGTTCAATATGTCTAACATACTCTATTTTAAGAGTTGATAATATAGAAAATACTTTAAGATATTTAATTAGTGGTTTATTAGTATTAATTATCCTATATTTTAATTTATGTTTAATAAAAATTATATTTAAAGGTAAAACAGCTGGAATAATTATTTATGATATTTTATTTGTAATTCTATTTGTTATAACTGCATATCTTACAAGTACAATTAGTGGAATATATAATTCAATATCTAAAATGTATAGAAACAATCAAAAATATTCAGTTAGTTTAATTACTTTATCAGACAGCAAAATCAATAGTATTAAAGATATAAGTAATAGTAAGATTGCAATCTCAGATGTAGATAATGATAACAATTTAAATGAGGTATCTAATTTAATAGTAAAAGATAATAAATTAAAAGATTCAAATGAAATAATTGAATATGACAATAATATTGCTATGTTAAATGACCTATATAGTAAAAAAGTAGATGCTATTATGTTGACATCTAACTATGTATCAATATTTAGTGCACTAGATGAATTTAAGGATATTAAAGAAGAAACTAAAGAAATAATTAGTAAATCTAAAATTGTAAAAAAAGAATCTACTACCTCTAAGAAAAAAAGATCTGACCCGTTTACTATATTAATATTTGGTATTGATTCTACAATACAAGATATTAGTACTGTAACATCTTTTAATGCAGATTCATTAATCTTAATAACTTTTAATCCCAAAACATATAATGCTACTATTCTAAGTATTCCAAGAGATACTTATGTACCTATTACTTGCTTAAAGAATTCCCCTGAAAGTAAAATTACACACTCTGGTTGGAGAGGAGAAACTTGTGTAATTAAAACTATTGAAGATCTAATGGATATTAATATAGATTATTATATAAAAGTTAATTTTACTGCTGTAGTAAATCTAGTTGATGAAATTGGAGGAATTAATGTCGATGTACCATATAGTTTTTGTGAGCAAAATTCTAATAGACAATGGGGATCAAATACAATATACGTAAAAAAAGGAAATCAGGTTTTGGATGGAGAACAAGCATTAGCATTAGCAAGAAATAGACATCCAAATCCAAGATGTGGTGCTGAATGGTCAAATTATTATTCTAATGATTTAGTTAGAGGTGATAATCAACAACTTATTCTTAATGCATTAATAAATAAAATTGTAAAAAATATTTCAATTGATAAAATAAGTTCAATACTAGATATTATTGGAACAAATGTAGATACAAATATGAAAATAAATGAACTTACAGCACATTACAATACTGCTAAGCAAATTGCTTTAGATAATGAAAATATTATTAATTTTGAAAAATTACAATTAAGTACATATGGTAAAAGTTTATATGATCCACTTTTAAATATGAATGGTATGTCAATGCAAATATATTATAAAGAAAGTTTAAAAGAAGTAATAAATGAAATGAAAGTTAACTTAGAATTAGAAAAACCAAATTTAATTAAGACTTTCTCTTTCTCAATTAATGCTCCATATAAAGAAAAAATTATCGGAAAAGGTATATATAATCAAAGTGATATACAAACAGTACCATATTTTAGAGGCAAAAATATATCAGAATTGCAAAATTGGGCTAATACAAATAGTATAAGTTTAAATATTACATATCAAGAAACTACTGAATATGAAGATAATATAATAATTAATCAAGGTGTTCCATCTACTTATAGAATGGATAAATTAGATAGATCTAAAACGTATACAGTTGTAGTAGCAAAAAATATATCAGAAAATACTAATAATGAATAAAGAGTTCTAATTGAACTCTTTTTATTTATATTTTTTTATTTTTCCTTTAATTTCATACTCACTCAAATCAACATTATTATTTAATGCAATATTTAATAGTTCTTCTGATGTAGCCGTTTCTACTCTACTAACATCTAGAAATGCTACTGGATAAAATGGTGTTGCACTTCCATAATAATTCATTAAATCCTCTTTTAATTTATCACCATCTATAATCATATTATTCTCCTCTATATTTTAAATATAATTTCATTAAAATACTATTTATTATATATGTTATTGTAAATATAACAGCAAACCATAACACTGACATATATACTGGTTGCTTATATACATATAAGAACGGATATGGCCCTTCTAATATTTTAACTATATTTAATACCAATAATACCAGAGCATATATAAATGTTAATGATACACTATATAAATAATCCTTCTTATTAACGTTTATATTATCAAAAAATATTAAACAGATGGATGAAAATATAGGGCATAATAAATGATGGTATAAAAGTGGCCCAGCAAATAACATATAATCATAATTAAAATTATGCATAGGTGCTAATATAAATATAACTACTATAAATGTAAGCATAAGACATGAAGTAGTAACATATTTAAATATTTCTAACCATCTTGGTATCTTTTTATTACTCATCAAATATATTAAAAACATTGTTGATGATATAAGAGCAAGTAAATTACTATCTTCTGTATAATATTCTATAGATAATTTATGTGTATACGTATAACAAACAATAAAACCAATTATTTCTAATATAACTATTAATAGATTAAACAATATTGCATACTTCTTTTTCATTTTTTTACCCCACTTAAAAATATCTTTTTAACAAAAGCTCCTCTTTTTTCTCTTTTTTTATTGCAAGTCTTAATTATGTCTTCTAAAGATTTGTTTTCTAGTTTAGCAAGAGCTATCATTACTTCCAACATATCTGCTAATTCCTCTATTCTATCTAAACCACTAGATGATAAAACTTCTTGTAATTCTTCTTCTAATTTCTTTTCTAATTCCAATTTATATTCTTCATCATTTAATATTCTAGTAATAGGTATTTCACCACTAGACTCTATTATTTCAGGTATTTTATCTCTTACTAATTTATTATAACTCATAACATCACCAATATAATTTTAACATTTAATATAAAAAGTTACAATAAATGTAACTTATTTTTGCATATCAGGAAGAGTTGTTTCATTAATATGATTTGCTACTATTTGCGCTACCTCGTCTTTAGTTAAATGATATTTACCATCACTATCAGCTTCTATATCACTATTTACTAGACATTCATCAAAATATGCATAATAAGGTTCATAAGCCATTACTGGTCCTTTTATATAATCATTAATTAACATTCTAGAACCATCTGTAAAATATGCATAAATGTTTCCAAAATCAGCTTCAATAATTTGTATTAATCTAGCGGGGATCTCTTCTCCATCTATAACTACTATTAAAGGATCATTAAAAGCAATATTTATCTTATGATTATATAATTCTATCTTTTGACCATTAGTATCTTCTTTTTCAACCTTTATATATTCTCGATTCACAGATATTTCTGGAAGAATTGAATCTAAACCAAACAAAGTATCTTCTATAATTTCACTAGATAATAACTCATCTATACAACTATTAGGTGCAACTCTAGTTCCTTTTAAATACATACTATATGGTATTGCCACAGAATTTCCTACAATATTACCTTTTGAATATAGTACTTTATCACCATCAGTTAAGTTATATGCACATTCACCTAATTCATCCTTGCCTAATTGCAATAATATATTTTCGCTTAATTCACCATCATATATCTTACTACCATCACTTAATGTAAAGGCATTATCATAAGTTATTTCACCATTTATTCCTATTGATTGCGCAAATTCGCTTATATTTTCCTGAGTCAATATATTTTTACCATTATGATTGCAAAAATATTCAATCAATTTTTCTCTTGTATCATCATTTAAAAGATAATAATTTGATATTCCTCTATCAATATCTAATGTAATAAAACCATCTTCTGTAACGCATTCTATATTTGTTACATTTGGTGATACTAAAATCATTTTCCTGCAATTTTCATTATATTTTCCATGTATTAAAGTGGCTGTATCATTATTTACTTCATTAGTAGATAAATAATATATGCCATCTTTTTCTATTATACCTGTTACATTCTCTAATCTAGAATATGTTTCTTCTAAGGCCAATTGTGAAAGTTCATCTTCACTTAAAACATATTTTCTAGTAGCTTCATCTTTAAACCTATTATAAAATTCCTGCCAATATTCTTTATATAAATCTGCATTCCATATCAACGTATTAAAATCATCATATGCTTCTTTTAATTCACTATAACTGTTACTACCATTTATTATATTATTAAATATTCTATTTAACATTAGTTTTTGATTTTGTTCAGTAGCATCTTTGATAATATTACTTCCATTTTCATCATATAACATATATGATGTTAATAATTCGTCGATAGAATCTTTAGAATAAACCTGCTTATTTTGCAAAGCTGCTTCTACTATTGCTTCGCGCATATATATTTTTGAAGATATACGATCCGTTTCTTTTTTATTGCCTTCATAATCAAAATATGTAGTACCGTTAGATATATATATATTACCATCTATAATTGATACATAACGCATATTTTTTGCTATAAATGCTGAAGATTCAGTTATATATCCATTTCTTAATAATAAATCGCAATATTCATTAAGATATTCAGCCAAGTATTCATCCATTTTATTGCTGCTTTCTAAATATTCCTCAGTAGTTTCACATCCATTACCCTTACAACCAGTAATAATATCCTCAAATTTTTTAAATGATTCATACGGGTTATCTTTGTTTATATTTGCCATAGTTATTTTAAATAATTCATCCAATACTTCTTTATTTTCGCTTATTTTTGTCCCTACACCAAGACTTCCTGCTGTATCAGTATTACATTGAAAGAAATCAATAATGTAATCAATATCTACATCCGGATATTTTTCTTTTAATTCATTTATTAATGCTATAATACCAGAAGAGTTATATGCATGATAATTAAATTCATCAGTATTATATAAGAAAAAATCTAATACTAACCCCTCTATAAAATACCCACATTTATCTCCGTATAATTGAGATGCCATCCTATCAGTTATTGCCTCTGCTAAAAATGCTCCACTACCTTCATAAAGATTTACCCATTTGCCAGAAACTTCAATTGATAAAATATGTGCAGCATGAGCTAATTCATGAGCAATTACAAAATCTTCTGCATTTTGCGCAACTTTTATTAGTTTTCTACTTGCATTACAATACCCATCAATGTACAAATTTGTTTCTTCCTGCAGTTCCTCTGATGACACATATTCTATTGTATAGTCTTTCATACTTTCATAGTAAGCTCTAAGATTCATCCCAGGATCTAACTCTAACATACTAGAAAGCAAATTTATAGCAATAGTTTTTTCTCTCTCACCAAAATTCTTATTATTATTAATTGCTAATATAACATCATTTTTTGTTACAGTCTGATTATGATTTACTCTTTCTAAATATTGAAGTGATTCTTCATAATTCATATCGTAACGCCATCCATATGGATCTGCTG
>CACZSX010000077.1 GCA_902783915.1 uncultured Erysipelotrichaceae bacterium
GATAAACTCCACGGATTTAATATTTCTTTAATGGATCATTTAATTATCTTTGAAAATACCTACTACTCGATTAGATACAAAATGAAAGGAAAACTTAGGTAAATATCTCTAAAAAAGTAACGAGAAAAAATTATTAAAAATAATTCTTGATTATAAAGATTACATATAGTAAAATAAATATCGCGTGAAATCCACACTAGAAAGGTTATAAATGCATTATTGCTACCTTGAGGGTGAGACGACTTGAAAAGATATAGGAGGAAAATATTATGTACGCAGTTATCGAAACTGGTGGAAAACAAGTAAAAGTTGAAGCCGGTCAAGCTATTTACGTTGAAAAGCTCGACGTAGAAGCAGGAAAAACCTACACATTTGACAAGGTTTTATTAGTTCAAGATGATGAACTTCATCTAGGCACACCTTATATTGAAGGTGCAACAGTAGAAGCTTTATGCGAAAAACAAGGAAGAGGCAAAAAGATCGTTGTTTTCAAATATAAAGCTAAAAAGCAATATAAGCACACTCAAGGTCACAGACAAGCTTATACTAAGCTTACTATTAAGTCTATTAACCTAAGTGCTAAGAAAAAGTCTACTAAGAAAGCAGCTCCTGAAGCTCAAGAAGTAGAAACTAAGGAGGAATAATAATATGTTTAAACTTTTAATCTCTTTAGCATCACACAAAGGTGTTGGTTCAACTAAGAACGGACGTGATTCAGCTGGTAGAAGACTAGGTGCTAAACTTGGTGATGGTCAATATTGCACTGCAGGTTCAATTATCTATAGACAAAGAGGAACTAAAATCTTCCCTGGTACAAATGTAGGTAAAGGAACTGATGATACACTCTTCGCAAAAGTTAATGGCGTAGTTAAATACGAAAGACTTGGAAGAGACAAAAGACAAGTATCTGTATATCCTGTACAAGATTAATAAAATTGGTCGCATTAGCGGCCTTTTTTATTTTAATAAATAATTTTTATAATTCTAATGTATAATTGAATTATAATGAAAAAGATTGATTCAAATGATTTATACACCCTAAAAGAAGCAAGACTCGCTACTCTAATATCGATTATATCTATCATATTATCAGTAGGACTCTATGTGGCATATCTTATTTTTAGCTCAAATTATTTGAGTATTTTGTTTGTTCTAATATCTCTAATAGTATCATTCCCTCTATCAATCATTATTCATGAACTAGGGCATTTAGTATTTGGGCTAATTAGTGGATATTCATTTATTCATTTCCAATTCTTAATCTTTATGTTTGAAAAGACTGACACCAATAAAATTAGGTTTAGAATAGTATTTACTCCACTATTAGGTCAATGTTTGATGGGTGTTAAGGATGAAAAAAGAAAAACCATCAAATTTGAATCATATTTAATGGGTGGATCAACCTTTAATCTATTAATGGTTATTTTAACCATTACGCTTATATCATTACTCTATGGTAGTAAAGGAATCTTCCTATATTATTTAATCCCTCTATTCTACATTAATCTTTACATGTTTATATCTAATGGAATCCCTTTAAACCTAAATGGCATATATAACGATGCCTTAAACGTAAGATTAATGAAGAAATATCCTGAGGCAAAAGACACATTAATAAACACTCTATCGCTAGAATATCTACATTCAATGGATACTCCAATGTATATGATTAGCCATGAATTATTAAACAATAACTATATTGAAGAAGATTTAGATTTCGTTCATTCATATGTCTTTTCATTCTATAGGACAATGAGAAGGGTAATAAATGAAGAAGAAGACCCATTTAAAGAAATTATTAAATGGTATCACCACGAATATAGTCTTCCTTTAATATATGTTAATCAGAATTATGAATTACTCGCCTTTAAAAGATTAATCGATAATGAAGAGTTTGAATATATATTCAAGTTAAAAATTAATGAAAAAATGTTCAAAACTGAAGAATCTGACATATCTAAACTCGATAATATATTGTATAAATATAGAAAAAATGTTATTACAAAGGATGAAGCATTAGAAATGCTTAATAAGTTAGAAGATCTAACATATGAAAATGGGTATCACGAAATAGATATTGAATTCTATAAAGCATTAAGACTTTTAGCTTATAAATATCTAATAGGTGAATACCCTAAAATAATAGATGAAATAAATGAAGAAAATCAAAGTGAAATTAACGGAGAAGATAATAACTCTCTGTTATAGTAATATAATATATAAATTATTAATAATATTAGGACCGTTTTTATTTTTATCCCTATTCCTCTCAATTTATGTGATGGTAAAATATGAAAATAATTTAATGGGACTAATAGGTATATTTGGGTCAATTCTAATAGTTGCGCTTATCCTATTAATTAAAAATAGCGAAAAGAAAATAGCCCTAAAAGAATTTAAAGATTCATACACTGAATATACACTTACCTTTAATGATACTAATCTAATTGTCCATATTGGAAAAAGCGATTATGAATATAACCTTAGACAATTAAGATTATCATCATTAAGACATTTCTTTAAGATTAGATGTTTAAAAACTAAAGAAAACTACATAATTCCTAAAGAATTAATCACAAAAGAAGAACTAAAGCACTTGCTTAAAAGAGGTTAAAGATGACAGAAATTGTAGATAAGATATTCTATTATGTCGATAAATACATTTATCTCGCAAACATTTTAATGTATGTAATACTAATCCTACCAATTGTATTAGGTTTTTTAATGGGCCTATCAAGAGGATTTAGAAAGAGTTTATTCCACTTTATTGGAAAAGCTATATTCTATCTAGTATTTATATTCACACTAGAAATTATTGCGAAAGCCCTATATAATTCATCCCTATTTGGACTTCCTGCAAAACTATATACGCTTATAGCTCATGAATCTACAACATCAGTGTCCACATTTAGAGATTTCTTCCAAACTCTAGGTATATCATATGCCGAAAATAGTGGACTAAATTTAAGCAATGATTATGTGTATGCCCTATTTGATATGATTGGTGTATTTACCTTTAAGGTAATTTGGATGATTATTTCCTTTATTCCAATCAATATCTTATATCATATTATCCTCGCAATCATATTTAGAACTTGTGTAAGAGGAAAAGTAGAATTAAGACGTATCACTAAAGACCCATTCTTAGGTGGTATTACC
>CACZSX010000078.1 GCA_902783915.1 uncultured Erysipelotrichaceae bacterium
GAATACTCCTCCTTCTTGCGTTTCAAATTGAATTGGTCCAAGATCACTCATACCATATTCTGTTACCATAGCTCTTGCTATCTTAGTAGCTTTTTCAAAATCGTTATGAGCACCTGTTGATACTTCATTATAAACTATTTCTTCTGCTACACGCCCACCAAGTAAACCAGTTATTCTTTCTAATAATTCTTTTTTAGTAGATGTATATGTTTCTTCTTTTGGAAGCATCATATTATATCCACCAGCATATCCTCTTGGAATTATTGTTACTTTTTGAACATCATTAGCATCATCTAATTTAAGACCAAGTACACAGTGTCCAGCTTCATGATGTGCGACCATATCTTTTTCTTTATCGGTATATTTCCTACTCTTTTTAGCCGGTCCCATAAGCACTCTATCTGTAGCTTCATCTATTTCAGCCATTGTTATCTCTTCTTTATTTCTTCTTACTGCAAGAAGCGCTGCCTCATTAAGCAGGTTCTCTAAATCTGCGCCACTGAATCCAACTGTTCTTTTAGCAATGTTAGATAATTTTACTGAAGGTGCGAACACTTTATTTCTAGCATGTACACCTAATATTTCTTCTCTTCCTTTTAAATCTGGCAAATTAACTGTTACTTGTCTATCAAATCTTCCTGGACGAAGTAATGCTGGGTCAAGTACATCTGGTCTATTAGTTGCTGCTATAATGATTATTCCTTCATTAGCACCAAATCCATCCATTTCAGTAAGTAATTGATTTAGAGTTTGTTCTCTTTCATCGTGTCCTCCTCCTAAACCAGTACCTCTTTGTCTACCTACAGCATCTATTTCATCTATAAATACTAGACATGGGGCATTTTGTTTGGCTTGTCTAAACATATCACGAACGCGAGATGCTCCTATACCTACAAATAATTCCACAAAATCAGATCCACTTATAAAATAGAACGGAACATTTGCTTCTCCTGCAACTGCTTTTGCAAGTAATGTTTTACCAGTTCCTGGAGGACCTACCAATAATACTCCTTTAGGAATTCTTGCACCCATCTTTTGGAATCTTTTTGGATTCTTTAAGAAATCAATAAGTTCTGCTACTTCTTCTTTCTCTTCTATTAATCCAGCAACATCTTTAAAAGTTGTTTTTCCGCCTTCCTCGCTAAGTCTTGCTCTACTTTTACCAAAATCAAGTGATTTACTATTGCTTCCCATTTGTCTTGAAAACACATATATAGCACCACCTACTAATATAAACATTGGTAATACGTTAAATATAAATCTCATTAAATAACTAGAACTTGGATCTATCTCTGCATTTAATTTAAAATCTTTAACATCTTTAGCCGCAAGTATTCTATCCATTGTTACCTCAGATAATGGTATTGTTGCAAAGAATGATTCATTCTTTGCATATCCATCTAACTTACCAGTAACTTCATATACCAAACTAGCAGTACGTGGAACAATAGATAACTCTGTTATTTTATTATCTTTTAAATTTTTTTCAAATTCACTATAAGAAAATTCATGCGTTTCACCACCAAACATATTGGTTGAAAATAATATAAACAATGCTGCAAGTAACAACAATATATAAGGCACTAATTCTTTTTTAACTGCGTTCTTTTTCATTTTCCCTCCTAATTTTTACATACTTAATTATTATATCATACTTTTCATTTTTTTCTTTATTATATTTAGATTTCTTTACACCAGGTATCCATACAATATTTTCTTCGCTATCTACTACTATAGGTATAGCGTTTCTTTCCTTTAATGGTATTTTTTCATCAATAAATATATCTTTTATCTTTTTGCTACCATTTAAATTTTTAATAGACATCTTATCACCATCATACCTATTTCTAATATATAACGGCAATTTAATATCAGAACTATTTAATCTACATACATAATTGCTATCTAATTCCTCATTATCCTCAAATATAAATTCATAATCATTCATCTGTAAACCAGATACAAGTTCTTTACAATATTCTACTTTAGAATTAATATTGTTATTAAATGACAAAATGTCATATTCTTTAATTATATTAATATTATTAGGCAATTTAATACTTCCATTTGGTTTATTACTATTAATTAGTTTATTTATTTCTTCTGTATTACCATCACTAATTAAAGTAATATCATCTCCATATATAGAATATAAAATATTATCTAATACTCTTTTTTGTATTAGCCTATCTAATTTTAAATATTCAGTTATATTTAAACTATTATCTTTATATATTTTCTTAATAGTATTATTAGTTACCTCTTCAACATATCTATCATATTCAAGTAACATTTCACTAAATTTAATATATTTAGTGTGTATATTATTATCTTCTTTCTTTAAAAAAGGTAATACATTATGCCTATATCTATTTCTAGTATACTCATCTTTTAAATTACTATTATCTATTACATAAGGTATATTATTCTTTTTTAAATATTCCATTATTTCATCTTTTGTATAATATATTAATGGCTTTACCAATTTATAATTATGCCTATTACTCATAATAGAAAATCCACTATAACCTTTTAAATTAGAACCTCTCCCTATTCTCATAAGTATTGTTTCTATTAAATCATCTCCATGATGAGCAGTTAATAAATACTTAGATTTATATTTATTTATCAATTTATCAAAAAATTCATATCTTTTAATTCTAGCATCTTTCTCGCTAAATCCATTTTTATAAGATTTTATTTTCATGTATTCAAAAATAATATTATTTTTCTTACAATATTCTTCTACAAATACTTTTTCATCTTCACTTTCAGTTCTAAGCCCATGATTAACATGCGCACATACTATATTAATATTTATTTCTTCTCTCAATTTAAGTAACAAATCACAAAGAGCCATAGAATCTGGTCCACCAGATAATGCGATAATTACATAATCATTATCGTTTAATATACTTTTTAAATAATTATATGATTTATCCACATTATCACCTCGGTCTATATAATACCACAAAAAAAGATTAGTGTCTAATAACTAATCTTTTTGTTTTTCTCCAGTCATCTTTTCTTATTTGAGATTCATCAAACAAGTGTTCTCTTGGTACGAAATATTGAACATCACCTTTTTCGTCAGTGTACATATCTATATCATAAAATCCCATTATATTTGATATATCTTTTCTTTCCATAAATTGAGATTGAAAACATAATGCAGGGCATAAACATACATGTACATTTCTATATTCAAAATAATATGACTTATGATAATGTCCTTCTAGTAAAACTGCCGGTTTATTTCCTGATGTCATAGCATCAACTGTTCTTTGTGGACTTCTAGATCTATATTTATCAATTCCACCACCAGGATGTCTTGTTCTTACTGTAGCACCATTTATTACCACATCTGCATGATCTTGTCCCCTATATATCATATCTTTTCTTCCTTTTTCAATCATCCTGCCAAGAGTTGCACCACCATTAATTTTATGAGTTTCATCATGACTACCTTGTATAAAATCTGTTTGAATTCCTTCTACATATGGATACATATCAATTACATAATCGGCTTGCTCATCAGCACCATGACAAAATCTATTATATAATTGACCTTTTCTTTTTTCACCATAATCACCATCAACTACGTCACCCAAATGAAGTACATGATCTATTTCATGAGCATAAAAATATCTATATGCATTATTAAGCATATGTAGTTGTTGATCTTTTGAGCAAAGATGTGTATCAGTAACAACGCCAAATGTAACTTTTTTGCACTCTTCCATAGGTACTTTAACTTTTTTATGCTTTGAAGCCATTTGTTTTCTATGTTTTCTAACAATATAGTGACCAAATTCTTCCTCAATATCTATTGGAAAATCAAAATGTTGTAATAATTCTACAAGCCCAAACACTTCATCTGTGCCAATTTCTAATTTTTTTGCAACATCAATTAACTTATCTTCTTTTTTTAAATAACCATATATCTTTTTTGCTTCTTCATCTGTAATCATTCTAGTAAGATTCAATTTCATTATTTTCTACCTCCTATCTTTAATACTTTTGTTGAAGTATAATCATCTTCATCAGTTTGATAGAAAGGCGAGAATGTTGCTTCCATGTCATTATATTTACCATCTTTTGTAAGTTTTGCCTTTAAAAGTACAAATCCAACATTATGAGGTATTGCGCTTTTTCTAATTCTTGGAGTAGTAGCTACCAAACTTGGCACTGCTACCTCTCTCATACCTCTTTCAGTCATTTGCTCGCTAGAAAGTAAATGGCCATCTAATATAATATCTACTTTTTCTTCACTTCTCATTGCATATATTGCATCTTGTGGTTTTAAAGATATTGTTTTTGCTCTATCAAATGCTCCTATTTTTAAGTGTTGCGCAAGTATTTTCATTTTTCTAATATTTAAAGTGCATCTCATATTACCAAGATATATCATATCATCTCTTTCTTCTGATATCATTCTTCCTATATCAACACCATTTTTAGCAGTATGGGTTGCATCTTGATCTCCTGTTATAAAGTATGTTGTAAATCCTTTAATGTAAGGATAATTATTAACTACATATTCGACTTGCTTTTCAGTTGTATCTAGAAATAATGTATCGTGATATGGGCTTTTTAAACCATATAATCCTTCTGTTATATCCCCTAATAATATAGCTTTATTAAAACCATTTCTATCTGCTTCTTGATATGCGAAGTTAAGTCTTGATAATTGTTGATATTTAGACCCTAATCTCGGATCTGAAATAACTAATGAATCAAATTCAGTATCATTACCAATATCAATTGTATAAATATTATCTCCATTTAGATTTCTTTCATCTAAATTAAGTATAGTTGCATCTTCTCCAAATCCAGATACTATAATGTTTATACCTGATTGTTTTAACCTATTTACAATACAACTAAATTCTAAAATGTTTAATCCAAAATGTTCACAAACATCATTACAAGTTCTTTCTTTTCTTGTAAACTCTTTAAACTTCTTTAAATCCAAATCTTCAATTGCCATATGTTACCTCCCATGCACTAAAAAAAGACAAACCGAGAAAAGTTCATCTTATTTTATTAAAGAATAGTTAATTAAATTTGTACTTTTGATAAATCTCTCCATTGCCATATCCTACCCTCTATTAAAATTGTAACATAACTCAAGTATCTAAACAAGGAAATTTATGCATTTTCTATATTAATTTTTAATTCATTATTATAGTCTACTTTTATAGTACTATTTTCATGTATTTCATTATTAATTATCATTCTTGCGATGATAGTTTCTAACTCCTTATTTACTAGTCTTTTTAAAGGTCTGGCGCCATAAAATTCATCATATCCATTATCAATAAAATATGTTTTAGCGTTGCTACTTAATTCTATTTTTACATTTAAAGTATTAAGTCTATTTTCTATTTCTTTAATTATATTATCTAATATTTCATATAATACTTCTTTAGTTAATTTTTTAAATACTATTACCTCATCTATTCTATTTATAAATTCGGGTTTAAAGTAATTATGTAATTCATCCATTACTTTAGATTCTTCATTATTTAATATATATTCACTACCTATATTAGAAGTCATTATTATTATAGTATTTTTAAAATCCACAGTTCTTCCATTTGAATCAGTAAGTCTACCTTCATCTAATATTTGAAGTAATAAATTAAGTACATCTGGATGAGCTTTTTCTATTTCATCAAATAAAACTATACTATATGGATTTCTTCTTACTGCCTCAGTTAATTGTCCTCCTTCTTCATAACCAATATAACCAGGAGCAGCACCAATTAACCTTGATACAGAATATTTTTCCATATACTCAGACATATCTATTCTTACCATATGATGCTCATCATCAAATAGTTCATACGCTAAACTTCTTGCTACTTCAGTCTTACCTACACCAGTAGGTCCCAGGAATATAAATGAACCTATTGGTTTATTTGGATCTTTAATACCACTTCTACTTCTTATTATTGCATCACTTACTAATTTTAAAGCTTCTGTTTGACCTTTAACTCTTTTATTTAAATTAGATTCTAGATTAAGTATTTTATCCTTTTCGCTACTTACTAATTTAGTAATAGGTATATTAGTCCATTTACTTATTACATTTGCTATATCTTCACTTGTTACTACATCACTAAGTAATTTCTTATCACTATTTTTATAACCTTCTAATTTCTTTTCAAGTTCAGGTATGACACCATGTCTTAATTTGGCAGCAGTTTCTAAATCATATCTATTTTCTGCTTGTTCAAGTTCAAATTTCTTTTTATCTATTTCATTTTTAATTTTCTTTATTTCTTCATTTATATCTTTTTCGCTATTCCAAGCATCTGTTAATTCTTTTTCTTTTATTTTTAATTTCTTTAATTCATTATCTATTTCTTCTTTTCTTTTCTTAGATAAATCATCTTTTTCTTTCTTTATTGCTTCTCTTTCTATTTCAAGTTTCATTATATTTCTAGTAAGTTCATCCAAACTTGTTGGAACACTATCCATTTGTACCCTTATAGTAGCACATGCTTCATCTACTAAATCTATTGCTTTATCTGGTAAATATCTATCTGTTATATATCTATTTGATAGTGTAGCAGCAGATACTAATGCTCTATCTTGAATAGATACTCCATGATGTATTTCAAATCTTTCTTTTAATCCTCTTAATATTGTAATGGTATCTTCTACAGAAGGTTCGCTAACTATAATCCTTTGGAATCTTCTTTCCAAAGCTCCATCTTTTTCAATGTATTTCCTATATTCATTTAATGTAGTAGCACCTATTACATGAATTTCACCTCTTGCAAGCATTGGTTTTAATATGTTACCTGTATCCATTGCGCCTTCTATAGCGCCAGTTCCTACTATAGTGTGGATTTCATCAATAAACATAATTATATTACCTTCAGCTTTTTTAACTTCATTTAATACTTTTTTTAGTCTTTCTTCAAATTCACCTCTATATTTAGCGCCCGCTATTAAAGCTGCCATATCAAGTTCCCATATTTCTTTATCTTTTAAAGATGCAGGAACATCTCCTCTAACAATTCTTTGCGCAAGTCCTTCTACTATAGCGGTTTTACCAACACCAGGTTCACCAATAAGTACCGGATTATTCTTTGTTTTTCTAGATAAAATTCTAGTAATACTTCTTACTTCTTCATCTCTTCCTATTACTGGATCTATCTTTCTATTTTTTACATCTTCATTGATATTTCTACCATATTTTTCAAGAACATTTCCTTCTTCTTCAAAATTCATATTCATAAATATCACCTCAACATTAATTATACTC
>CACZSX010000079.1 GCA_902783915.1 uncultured Erysipelotrichaceae bacterium
TCACCAACTAATTTTCTCATCTTTGTTTCATATGCTGTATAATTATATTCAGCAGTACAAGTTCTTTTACCACTTGCATACAATGGATAATTAAATCCTGTTCCTGCTAGTACATGTTTTATAGGATCAACTGAAAATAATATTTCTTCACTACATTTTATTGTACAAACATCATTTTTTAAAACTTCAACGTCAGATGTTGTTTTAAATGTAGTAACAGTTCTCTTACTTTCATCACATGTTATTTCTCTACTATCAGTTACAGCTGCTAAAATATTTGAATCACATGTTGCTGCATAAGTAAAAGTTGGAATAATTAATAATAATATTAAGAATAGTTTTTTCATAATATACCTCGATTCTTCCTCTTATTATTTATAATAATTATACTAATAATTATAAGTACTAATAAAAATCCACCTATAAAGAAGTATTTATATAATAATACAAATCCTATTATATCAAATTTAGTAACTTCTTCTTGAGGTTTAACCTCTTCTTTTTCCTTATTTTCTAAACTTTCAATATATTCTTTCATTTTCTTTTCAAATTCTTTTTCACTCAAATTAACATTTGAATTTTCTTTACATAAATAGTAATTTTCATATCCAGTGCATAATTCATTTTTATAATATTTATTATAATGTGGAACACTTATTATTTTTGTAATTATTTTATAACCTTCACAATATGTACTATTTGATGCATATATTATAATTTGTAATGTAGATCCTGGTTCTAAATCTTTTATTACATTTGAATTATAAGTTTCACCATTACTACTAGCTAAATACATATCATTAGTCAAATTATAAAATATTGCTTTATATGTAACTTTATCCCCTTTTATTTCTTTACTAAGTCTATATATAACATCATTTGCATCAGTTCTTAATGATGCTTTTATACTATTGGTACATCTTGCATCAACCACATCATATTTTGCAAATAACTTAATTGGAAATAATAAAAGTAATAATAGTAAAATATATATTGCTTTCTTCAAAATATCACCCACTTATTATCTATATATAATAATATCATAAATTTTGATTTGTTTAAAGGAAAATTTGACTTTTTACTAAATATATGCTAGTATACAACTCAATTTGGAGGGGTTTTATGAGAAAGAATAGAAAGGCAATACTACTATCATTATTAACAATAGCGGGTATTGCAAGTTGTAGTATACAAAAAAGAGAATTAGATGATAATATTGAAGAATATAGTGTTATAGAATCAAATAGTGACAATAGAGATTTTTCTGATATAGAATTATGTGATAAAACTTATACCTATGAAGTTGAAACCGAAACATCTGCAAATGAAACATATCAAGATAAAACAGCATCCAAAGAAACTAGTGATTTTCTAGAAGTAGGAAAATATGCGTTTTTATTAGAAGATTCTGTTTTATATACTTTGTATGAAAATGAGATGTATAAAATAACTGACATAGAAAAATATCAAAAAGTATTTGTAGAATCATCAAATGGTGAATATGCTAGAGTTCATACAGACAATGATATGATTGGATATATATCTATTAAATCTTTAGAATATTTACCAAAAGATTATATAGAACTAGATTTATCTGATCAAGAAGTAAAAGTATATAATGATGATGAATTAGTATTTAGAGCAAATGTTGTTACAGGAAAACCATCTACACCAACTGATGAGGGTTACACTGAAATATTAGAAAAAACTTACAAAAGATACTTAGTTGGTTCCGATTATAAAGTATGGGTTGAATACTTTTTCTCTTTTAATTACAGTGGTGAAGGATATCATGACGCATCATGGCAACCAAGTTTTGGTGGTGATGCTTATCTATATAGAGGTAGTCATGGATGTTGTAATATGAGTATATCTAATATTGAATTAATGGATAGATATATAGAAGTTGGTACAAAGAATTTAGTACATAAATAAAACTAGGAAATTCCTAGTTTTTTTACTAATCCCAAGTTATTAGTATGATCTTTATATTGATGTAATAGTGTAATTAAATCATCATTATCAGAATTTAAATCACTTTTTAATACTTTAATTAATACCTTTTTATATTCATCACTAATTTCTGTTATATTTTCCTCTTCTATATCACCATTTAAATATAACTCCAATAGACCATTAATACGACATGCAATATATAACTCATCATCTTCACTTTCTACATGTTCTAATGCATTAGCAATAGATATTATTCTACCATTATATATTCTCTCACTATTTTCAATTGTTTTTTCTGTAAGTTCTAATTTAGAATTTGGAATAACATATTTTGATCTATAATTATTTTCGTAATCTACAATTTCACTAAAAAAATCAAGTATAACCTTACTATTAAGTACTATTAAAGAAAGAATTCCTAAAGTTGCATTACTTACAAATGCAAAAGTTGATACTGATGCTGCTAATAATAGTTTTAATCTCTTTCTATTATTTATACATATTCCTTTATTTTGAGTAGCTACATCTAACATATCATATGCTTGTTTTATTTGTTCATATGCATATTTCATTTCCGCTAGTCTTTGTGCTATTTCTTTTGCTTTATATAAAGATAAGTTACTGAGATCATTAACTTCACAATATAATTTATAACTTTCAGTATCTAATCTATTAATCGCTTCAAATATAAGGTTTTCACTTTGTTCTATTGTTGTAATTTTCTCCATAATACCACCTAATAAGGTTTATTCTAGCACATAATAAAAAACTAGTAAACTAGTTTTTTATTGAAAGTATTGAATATATATTTAGTAATAAATCATAGAATAATAATATTACTAAGTAATAACTTAAATGTATATATTCTACTAATAGAATATTATTATATATAACTGATATTACTACTAAAAATATAAATAGTATTAAATATGATATTGGTAATAATATATTATCAAATTCATATTTTTTCTTTTTTAATAATATAGTAAATATTATTGTTAATACTACATTTATACCAATAAAGAAATACATATATTTATTTACCATAATGATAGTTGTAGTTAAACTATATACAAATATTGATGTTCCAAGAGTTAATGCAAAACATATATAATAAAGTATTAAATATAACTTATTCTTCATTTTGCACCTCTTCTGCTAATTCTATATATTTTTCAATTATTGATAATTCATTATTTCTTTTAATATTTTCAGTTGCATTAAATAAACTTACTTCAAATGCTTCTTCTAAATTATCGCGTAGTGTAATTTCATATGCAAACATATGCTCTTTATAAATATATTCATATGGTATTATAGCTGACATATACATAGTTGATACATAGTTTTCATTTAGTATTTCATCAGTAAAGCCACATGCATCTTTAGCCTTAGTATAATTAGTTAATATTGCATTATCAGTATATAACTTTTTAATATTTACTTTTCCTTCATAATTAGAATCTTTAATCTTATCAATAAAACTAATTATAAAGTCTTTACATTCACCATCTTTTAATTTATTAGCATCTTCTTTATATAATTCTATTTTCTTATTAAAATCTTCTAATGATGGGAATTCTATCATTGTATTATAATTAAATAAATTTATTAATATTAGTATTATTAATATTACACTTGATATAACTGTAAAATACATTATTCCATCTTTAATCTTATTTTTCATTTTTTTCACCTGTTAATATTCTGGCCATTTTAACGCCAGCACATGAGGCCATCATAAGACCAGTAGTAAGTCCTCCACCATCACCTATTGAATATAATCCATTTATATTAGTCATAAAATTCTTATCAAGTACTACTTCATTACTATAAAATTTTATTTCAGGACCATATAATAAATTATCTGGGTGTGCAAATCCTTCTACAACTTTATCTACATCTTTTATAAATTGTAATATATCAGTCATTGTTCTATATCCAAGACCATATGTTAAATCTCCTGCTACTGCACCTTTTAATGTCGGAATTACACTATTATTCTCTAAATCTTCTGGCCATGTTCTTCTACCCCTATTTATATCTCCTAATCTTTGTACCATTATTGCATTACCACCTAATCTATTTAGGTTTTGTGCAACATTTTCACCATATTCAATTGGTTTATCAAACGGATATGTAAAATGATGTGATACAAGTATTGCTAAATTTGTATTAGTACTTTTTTTATCTTTATATGAATGCCCATTTACTAATGTAAGACCATTATCATATACTTCTGCGCTTACAAAACCACTTGGATTTTGACAGAATGTTCTTACTTTATCCCCGTATGGGAATGGTCTTCCTATAAACTTGCCTTCATACATATATTCATTTATCTTTTCCATTACTTTATCAGGGAGTTCATAACGAATACCAATATCTACACTTCCTAATTTTGTATTAATACCATGTTTAATACATATTTCGCTTAACCAAGAAGCACCTTTTCTACCTACTGCAAGTACTACTTTAGAGCCCATTATATCTTCATCAGTTTTATCCTTTAATTTATGTACTTTAACACCTTTAACACTTCCATCTTCAATAATTAAATCTTTTACTTCAGTTTCAAATAACATATTGATATTATGTTCTTTTAAATAATCTTCTAATTTCCCATATAATATATGAGCTTTTTCGGTACCTAAATGTCTTATTGGATAAGATACTAAATTAAGATTATTTCTTGATGCTTTTTCTTGAAGTTTTTTTATTTCATCCATATGGTCTACACCATTTAATTTCTTATCAGCACCAAACTTTAAATAAACATTATCAGTATATGTAAGTAAATCTGTTATTTCTTTTTCAGACATATATTGTTTAAAATATCCACCATCATTACCACCAAGATATATATTTCCATTTTTATCTCTACTAGATAAATGATAAGAATTTAATTTACCATCAGAAAAAGCACCAGCACCACTAAAACCACATGTAATATTACAATATGGTTTACAATTCACACAATGACCAACTTTTTCCATTGGACAACTTCTTTTTTCTACTGGTTTACCTTGATCTATCAATAATACATTTTTATAATTATTAAGTTCAATTAACTCATAAGCCAAAAATACAGCACTTGGTCCCATGCCTACTACTATTAAATCATACATTTTTATCACCAATTTAATTATAACGTATTTATTAAAAAATAATCAACTATTATCTCTTGAAATATTTAATAATATTCCCATTTCCATTAATGTTATTAATAGTGAACTTCCTCCATAACTTAAGAAAGGTAATGTTACACCTGTTATTGGTATTAATGATACCACTACCATAAGATTCAATAGTGTTTGAAAAGAAAGTTGAAATGTAATACCAAATGATAAATATTTTGCAAATAAATCTCTAGATGATAATGATATTTTTATGCCTCTGTATATTATTGTTAAAAATAAAGCTGATACTATTAGTATACCTAAAAATCCCAATTCTTCGCTTATTATTGCAAATATAAAATCTGTTTGTGGTTCCGGTAAATAAAAATGCTTTTGTATTGAATTACCTAATCCTAATCCTAAAAAACCGCCCGGTCCTATTGCAAATAAGCTTTGAATAGCTTGAAATCCGCTACCCAATGGATCAATCCATGGATCTATAAAAGATAGTATTCTTTTAAAACGATATGGCGCTATTAAAATAAGTATTACTGCTCCTATTACTCCAAATATGCCCGTTATATAGAAAAACTTCATATTTATTCCAGCAATAAATAATAAACCAATAATACTCATTACTATTATTACACCTGTACCAAAGTCTGGTTGTAGCATTACTAAACCAAATACAAGTAATGTAATAAATAATATTGGTAATA
This sequence comes from uncultured Erysipelotrichaceae bacterium, assembly GCA_902783915.1. Lineage (GTDB taxonomy): Bacteria > Bacillota_I > Bacilli_A > RF39 > UBA660 > CAG-1193. The sequence goes on from CACZSX010000079.1 coordinate 5,795, forward strand.
CACCTTTTCTAATATTTTTAATATCTTTTTCATTATTACATAAATATTTAGATACAAATATAATAAGACCCAATTTCATAAACTCACTTGGTTGAATACCAAAACCACCAATACCAAACCAACTTCTACTACCATTTCTAATTTTTCCTATACCTGGAATTATTACTAATATTAATAATAAAAAGCAAACAAGTAGTATGATGTTTGCTTTATCTTTATAGTACGTATAAGGTATTTTTGATATTATAATCATTAATATAGTTCCTAATATTAAAAATATTGTTTGTAATTTTAAGTATTTGAGAGAATCATTAAATTTATATTCCGCCCATATACTCGATGATGAATATATCATCATAACTCCAAATATAGAAATTATTATTACTGCAAATAATAATATTAAATCTATATTTTTCTTCACTATATCCACACTCCAAATGCTATACCTGCCATAGCAAGTATAAATCCTACAACCCAAAATCCTTTAACTATTTCCCTTTCATCAATTCCTAATTTTTCAAAGTGATGATGAAGAGGTGTCATTAAAAATAATTTATGTTTAAATACTTTTATCCAAATAACTTGTAATATTACAGATAATGTTTCTATAATAAATACACCCATAACTGCTAAAAGTGTTATTTCGTGATCAGTTAAAATTGCTATTGTTGCAAGTGTTGCACCAAGTGCTAATGAACCTGTATCACCCATAAACACTTTTGCAGGATTTGTATTAAATATTAAAAATCCTAATAGTGCACCTACTAATACAAAACAGAATATTGCAATATCTTGGTAACCTGATACCCATCCAGAACCCCATGCAATAATACCTAATGCTAGAAATGCTATTGCAGAAAGTCCACCAGCAAGTCCATCTAACCCATCTGTTAAATTAACAGCATTAGATCCACCTACGAATACAAATAATATATATACTCCATAAAACCAACCCATATTTAATTTTATATTTAATGTATATATTTCAAGTAATGGTTCATTACCACTCTTCATATATATAAAGAAAAATACAAGTGCAATTACAAGTTGTAAAAATAATTTTTGTAAACTAGTTAATCCAACATTAGTTCTTCTTTTAATACTTAAATAATCATCTAAAAAACCTATTAAAGCATAACTAACAAATACAAAGAAAACAATAAATAAATTAGGAGTAAATTCTATTTTATCAAATAATAATAGTGTAATTATTGATATAAATACTGCTAATATAAATATTATTCCACCCATTGTTGGTGTTCCATCTTTTTTCTTATGAGAGTCTTCTAAATATATACTTACTCTTTGTTTAATATGACTTCTTCTTAACATTGGTACAATAATTATACCTAATATAATTGATACTAAAAAACCAATCATTAATGATAATACTGATTTAGCAAGTATTAACATAATATCATCTCCAAACATTACAATTATACTATAATATTTATTTCATTTCTAGTATAAGTATATTTTATTTTGTATATAAAATGCCTAATTGCCTAAAAGTAATCTTATTGTTCCACCCATCTTAATTCTATCACTAGCATTTGGAGATTGTTCTTTTATGTATTCTCCTGTACCACTATAATTAATTGTAAAATCTCTTAATAATTTTATAGCCTCTTCTTTTTTCATACCCACTACATTAGGTACAGATATATATTTTATTTCATTCCAATTATACTCTTTAGGTTTTACGTCATCTTTAGGTATATTTAATATATTAATACAATCAGTTAATATTTCTTTTGCAATAGGTGCAGATACAGTACCACCATATTGTGTAACTCCTTTAGGATAATCAATTGCAACATACACTATAACTTCTGGATTAGATGCAGGGGTAAATCCAATAAATGATACAATATAATTACCTACCATATAACTTCCATTTTTTACTTTTTGGGCAGTACCAGTTTTCCCACCCACAGAGTGACCTTCAATATATGCATTTCTACCTGTTCCATTTGCAACAACGCTTTCTAAAGCATATCTTACTTTTTTACTTGCTTCTTCACTTATTACTTTTCTTACAAAAGTTTTATCATATTCTTTTATTATATTATTCGTTTCGGGTTCAAGTATTCTTTTTACTATATATGGTTTATATAAGTTACCTCCATTAATTGCTGCAGATACCGCTGTTATTTGTTGAATTGGAGTAACACTAACACCTTGACCAAAAGCAGTTGTAGCAAGTTCTACAGGTCCCACTCTATCTAATTTAAACAATATTCCATTTTCTTCACCATTTAAATCTATTCCTGTTTTTTGACCAAACCCAAACTTTTCTACATAATTAAATAATCTTTCTTTGCCTAATTTTTGCCCCATTACTACGAAACCAGGATTACAAGAATTTTCAACTACTTGTAAAAAAGTTTCTGAGCCATGTCCTCCTGCTTTCCAGCATCTAATTCTTGCATTTTCTACTTGTATACTTCCTCCATCATAAAATGTATCATTAAAATCTATTGTATTTTCTTCCATAGATGCTGCTAAGGTAATTATTTTGAACGTAGCAACCATTTAGATACATTTAAACATTGCGTTTGTTTTTTTAAATTATTTAGTATATAATGAAGTTGGTGGAAATTAATGAAAAATATATATATTTTTGTAATAGTAATGATTTTATTGTTTTTTTTATTATTATTAACCTCAGGATCTAAAAAAAGTATTGTAGGAAAATGGAAATCAATTGATACAAAAAATGAATATTATTACATATTTAATAAAAATAAAACTTGTTCATATGAAATGATAGTTGCAAGACTAGATTGTACTTATGAAATTGATGATAATAAAATAAGCGTTTTATATAAAGGAAATACTAAAACTAATACTTTTAAATATCAAATTGAAGGAAATACATTAGTTATTAAAGGTGAAAATGGAAAAGATAATAAATTTGTAAAAGTAAAATAATTAATAAAAAGGATTGTCATTTGATAACAATCCTTTTTTTAATGAATAAGTTCAAGTCTAAATCTTCTTAGTAGTTCATCATCAGTTAAATCATTTGGATTATTTGAATCAACTACATGTTCTTCATATTTATAATAATTATAAATATCTTGATTAGTTGGATAAGATCTATACATTGAATAGAATCTTGGATTAGTATCTGACCAACTAACAGTATCATGGAAACGTGTACGATTTGTAAGTCCAAAGAAGTAAGTCATTTCATAATCTCTTAAACGATCTTCTTCAGATACTCCTAATAATCCTTCTAAGAAGTATGCCATAGTACCTGTTCTATCTGTACCAATTGTACAGTGGAAGAAGATACTATCATGATTAAATACAACTTTTTCCATAATCGCTCTCATAGCTGATTTAACATTACGATAATTAGATAAGTATTGATCTGATAATATGTAAGTAGTAGGAACTGGATTAATTATATAATTAGTTATTATAATATCAGTATAACTACTACTAGTACCAGTATCATAATTAGCCATTTTATATGTTTGATTTCCTTCAGTACCTCTTAAATCTACTTCGCGCGTTACTCCTAATTTAGTTAAATCTGTAACTCCTTGAGCACTTGTTATTTGAGCACCACGGTATAGTCTTCCATAATCTATTGTACCTGATATGTCAGAATTACTAGCCGATAGTCCACCTAAATCACGAAGATTACGAATTGAAGTCTTAAGGGTTCTTCTACTACCAGTTGCAGTTACAACACCATATTTGGTATTATCAGTTGCAGATTCCCAAAGATATGTTACTCCTGGTATCATATTATAAATAGTACCACCAGTTGATGTTGTATAGGTAATTTGACTTCCTTTAACACCATTTTCATATAAGTAAACATTTACATCTTCTGTTAAGCCTGTATCATAACCCGTTGCATAATCACAATAAGTTCCAGCTTGAGGACTACTACAGGCATTGTTTGCACCACAAGAAGAACATCCATTATCAGTAAATACTTGACTTATACTATTTTTAAATAAATGATGACCATTATCATAATCAGTTTTAGTTTGTGGAGCTACAGTTCCTGGAGCTTCATTTGATGGATCAGTTGCATCAGTTACTACCCAAGAACTAACATTTGTAAAGTATTCTTGCATTGCATTACTTAAGATATTATGATTTACCGGAGTTAATGAAGAATTAAATGTCCATTTAGCATAATATGTTACATTTCCAACTGCAGTTGGTATAAATGTTGCAAATGGTGTTTGTAAATTACTATCTGTATACCATCCATCAAAAGTATAGTTTTCTCTTGTTGGCGTTGGTAAATCACTTGTTGTAATAGCTTCATTAAGATCAAATTCTTTATATGTTGGTGTAACTTCACCATCATTAGCTTCAAAATTAATATGATATTTTAAATTTTGTATTTCATAATATAATGTATAATAATCATTATCAGTTCCAGTTAATCTTGTTGAACCTGTTTCAGTTCCTGTAATCTTAGTAAAATCATTAACAGCCCGACTACTTGATTTACCTTTAATTATTCCATCATATATTGAATAATCAACAGTAGAAGTAATACCATATAAATCACCTTGAATTACTGGTGATGTTGCATCATATGTACCATTTTGAGTACCAACAATTAAAGTTGTACCATTAACATTTTGAATAGCATTACCAACAGATGTAACTGTTCCACCTGTTATAATAATACTTGATCCAGATTTACCATTATGTAAAGCTCCCATTGTTGATGAAACGGCTTGGATAACTGTTCCACCAGACATAGTTATCGATGAGGCGGCACCAGCATTTTGAACAACACCACGCTGAGCAGCACTTGATTTTAATGTTCCACCTGTTATTTCAACAGCACCATTATTATAAATTGCAGCTCTAGCATTAGCGGCTGAATTTGATGTATTTTCAATATATCCACCATCTACATACATAGTCATTCCTGCATTATTTTCAAAAACAGCAAGTTTATCTGTATCACAAAGATATGTTCCACTTATTACTCTTAATGTTCCACCAGTATTAAATATCATTTGATTAGTTGTAGATGCGCCACATTGTACTTTATAATTACCGCCATTTAGGATAACACTTCTACCATCTTTTATTTGAGACTGACCAGTAGGATTAATTATATCTTGTAATAATTTTACCTCAGTTGCTACTCCACTTGTTGGTACAGCATTAAAGGCTGCTTGAAGTGTTGTATAATAAGAAGTAGTATCACCATAAACAGCAACTTTATAAGTATTAGATACCCATTTAGCTTTATAAGTTATATCACTTGTAACTGCTTCTGTTGTATCTAAACGCGTATCCGTTAATGTTTGATTAGTTTCATCATATAAATACCAGTCATCAAATACATAATCAGTTTTGGTTGGATCATTTGGTAAAGTCTCACCAGAATCATCAATTGATAACCCAACACCTACATGAATTATAGTTGGAGATCCACCATTATCTGGATCAAATGTTACACTGTAAGAATTAACAACATTAACAGTTATAGTTCTAGCTTCATGTGATTCAACACCAGTTATTGTTAATGTAACAGAACCAATAGAAGAACCTAATATTGATTTTCCATCAACTTCAAGGATATTAGTATTACTAGATGATAGATTATAATCTTCAACTAATCCACCACCAGTTGCAGCAACAGAAACTTGTTTACTAGTTCCAACCATAATTGATAACGGATCTTCTGGAATTGTTGCAATACTAATCTTTTCTTTCCAACTTACATTTACTTCTATATTTCCATATACTTCTGTTGCTGAAGTAAATGTGGTTAAAGCATTATTATCTTCAAATACCCAACCATTAAATATATAACCTACTTTTGTTTGGTCAACTGGCATTTCAGCACCAACTGTTGAACCTGATACAACCTGAACTGTTTTAATAACACTATTACCATCTTTAAATGTTACTGTATATTTTAAGACATCTACTGATACTGGAACCTGAACTGTTTCTCCAGATAAACTACCAGTAACTGTAATATACGTATTTCCAATCCCCTCACCAGTTACTTCTCCAGTTGTATTATTTACTGTTGCATAATTTGTATTACCAGAGGTAAATGTATAATCTTCAACATCATCACCTTGAATTGTAGGCGTTAAAGTAATTTGTCCAGTATTTCCAACTAAAAGTTCAAATGGGCTTGGAGTTGTGCTTAAAGTTGCATAAGTTACCTTTTCTTTCCAATTAGCAACTGCAACAATATCTTCATTTACTATTACATCACTATCAAATTGTGAATTACTATTTCCATCTATATACCAAGCATTAAATACGTAATTTGCATTTATTGGTGTTGCAGGCATATTAGCACCAATTGAACTTCCAGATACAACTTGTACTGTATCGATAAGTGTCGAATGTTCTAAATCACTTGGATTGTAATCTTTATCATAGAATTTTACAGTACGCATTATTTGAGTTACTGTTACATCTACTGTTTCTATATCTCCTGATAAGTCCCCAGTAATAGATATGGTTGCTGTTCCAATACTTACTGCATGTACTGTTCCATCAATATCTACTGTTGCAACGTTGGTATCACTTGATACATATGTAACACTTTCTATATCATCTTCTTCAAATTCAATTTTATCACTACTATTTATTTGAATACTCATTGTATCATCAAATGTTGCATTACTTACACTTTGTACCCATTTAGCATATACACTAAATGGTCCATTAACTACTGTTTCACTTGTAACTGGTTTTAATGGATCTCCATCAATAAACCATCCAGCAAATAAATAACCTTGTTTTGGACTTGGTGTTGGTAAATCACTACCAAATGAACCACCATTATCAACAACTACAGGAATTGCTGTACCATTAGCTTCTTCATAGAAATTAATTGTTATACTTGGCGCAAGTAAGTATGCTGCATGATAAGAAACGCCATCAACAGTAACTGTAGCATCGGTTTTAAATGGAATACCATCAGGTTTAGTAACACTTGTTGTACTAATTGCTTGAGATTGATTAAAGGATTCAAATATACCATCATAAACCTCAATTACAGCACCATTGTTATTCTTTTCAAGACCGTATTCTTCTCCACGAAGCACTGGAGTTGATATATCAATAACACTATCATTTGTACCAATTATTACTTTTCCGCCACTCTTTCTAGCATTAACAGCACTATAACCTTTAGAAACAATTGTACCACCAGTAATATTAATAGTTCCTCCGTTATTATCAACACATGCTCTTAATTCTCCAGTACCAGACATATTTTCTAAATAAGCACTATCACTTATATTAGTTGTTCCACCTTCTGTATAGATTGCTTGTCCTTTTGTAACACTATGAGCAATAATTTTACCACCAGAAACATTCAATGTTCCACTTTTTTGATTAATTGCTGCAGCTAGACCATTACTGTTTAAATTTCCACCGGTTATATTAACTGTTCCACCAGTATTCTCAATAACAGGGTGATCAACAGTATTAGTTCCTGAATTAGTTCCTTCATTAGTTAAGGTACAATTACCAGAAATATTTAATGTTGCACCTGAGTTATTTGCAATAATTCTAGAGGCCTTAGTTGAGTTAGTAAATATCATATTTCCACTTATAATATCCAATTTTCCACTATTTGTTATCATATTACCTGCATCATTAAATGAACCAGTAATAGTTTTTTCACCAATATCTAACTCAACCCATTTATTATTAGGTATTGTAACAGCTTCAGATAATGTTATATCTTTTAAAAGAATTATTTTTGTTTTTACTTTACCTTCTGGAACAGCAGCAATTGCTTCAGCCAAAGTATCATAGCCAATTCCATTTACCCTTGCAACAGAATTACCTATTATCCATGCTGCATATAATGTTATATCATCAGTTATTTGTTCTGTTTTATCAAATGGCCTAGTAAGTTCACTGTCATAATACCAACCTTCAAATGAATGATCTAGATAAACAGCTGTTGGAAAATCATTTTCATCAATCGTATTTCCTGTATCAACAATCAAATCAAAAGTACTTTCTCCATTTATTGTTCCACCATTAGCATTAAATGTAACTGTATTTGTTGGAAGAGGATTCCACTTAGCATGTAAAGTCATATCTCCTTCAACAATTGTTGTTGCATCAACAGGAGTCGAATATACATCATTTGAATAATTAGCATACCATCCATCAAATGTGAAATGTTCTTTCGTTACACCAGCAATTGCACCAATTGGATCTCCTGTATAAACTCTTCTATTTTCAATTTGCGGTACACCCCCATGAGTATCAAAACTAATTGTATGTTTATCAGTATTTTTATATCCTTCAAAAGCACTTAAAGGAATTTCAATTACAGGTCGAATTGTATTATTACTACTAGTTTCAACTTTACCAACTTGCGCCGTTTGTGCTTGAATACGATAATGTTGACTTCCCACAGGCTCTAACCAAATTCCTGCCCTACCAAGAGAAGTTGACTGAAATTTTGAGTTTTCAAATAAAAACCATTTTCCACAATCGGCAAAATAAGAAGCGCCTTTCTCTCCAGATATAGGGCCACATACAGCTGATAAATCAGCAAAGTTAAGAAGTCTTGATATTTTGCCATTACCAGAATCAAAATCTATAAGTCCCGGATTATTCCAAGGAGTATTTGTGGTAGTTTTAGTAGGTAACCAAACTAAAGCATCATTATAATTAGTTGAACCAATACTAGTATTATGTTGACTATCAACAGGTCCACTACTATCAACACTAGTATAATAAACTAATGCCCCTGTTGCCTCATCATTACCATTATCTATTTGTCTTAAAAAATAAAATCTTTCTGTAAATTTTCCATATTCAGTTTGAGCATTATATGTACCATCATTATTAACATCACAGTCATAAGCATCCCCAGCAATTGGACTACTTGGTCCATAAGTAGTACCATATGTAATAGTTGAATTTACTGGAATATTAATAGCACTTACACGGCACCCACCACTATGACAAGTTTCTGTATGCAAGTTATTATCATTAGTAACCTTTTTACAAACTATTTTTTGCCAATGTGCATAGTAAACTACTGGCCCAGTAATAAGTTGATCGGAATAAACTCTATTAGCATTTTCACTAGTACCATCATACCAACCTAGAAAATTATAATCTGTTCTAGTTGGACTAGTAATACTTCCTAATTCTTGGTTATAAGTACGATATTCAGTTCTAGTAGTTCCAAGTCCATCGTTTAAATCTAACGTAACAGGGAAAGCAGTAGATGGATCTAGAACAGATAGATTAATTGTAGTTCTTTTAACCTCTTTATAAATAGAAAAGGTTTTATCTATTGGAAAGATAATAATACATGAAAAAATGATTAAAACTGCTATAAACAATTTTAATTTAATGTTTTTCATATTACCACCTCTTTCCAATTATTATAAATAATATTATATACTTTGTTTAAATTCAACGTCTATGTTTACAGTTTGATTTGAAACAATTACAGCATCAGCGTTTGCCCTAAACGTTAACACATGTGTCTTTTCATTATCGCCATTACCATAAACAATTGTGCCTACATTTGAGAAAGTAATTGTATCACTACCATTTTCTAGGCTTTCAAAATTTCCATTATCTAATTTAACATCTACTCCACTTGGTATATTACTGACTATTACCGAATATTCAGTATCAACTTCAGAATTACTTGTCACAACAACCGTAAACTGAGCTGTTCCTGCATTAGGCATTAAATTTATTGTTCTATTCGAATTTGAATCAACTGATACACTCCATAAAGCCGTATCAAGTGCAGCTAATGAACTGACATTTGATTTTAATATTCCTAAAGAATAAGGAATAGAAAAAATACAAAACAAAGCAAATACTATTATTAAAATCTTATTATTATGCATATTTTTTCCTCCTTACTTTCTCTTGTTTATTAACTCATTTTTATTAATCTTTTATCTTTTTCTTAGGAACACTATTACTACTTCCTTTAACCTTTACATTTTTACTACTAACTTTGGTAGTTTTTCCATTTTTTTCAGCCTTTTTCGTTTTGTTTTTTATATTTTGATTTGTTCCTTTGTTATTCTTATTCGTAGTTTCCTTTAATTTTGAATCTTCTTTTAACGGCTCAACAAGAACTTTTTCCTCTATTGCTCCTTCTTGAATTTCTTTTCCATCTAAATTATCTTTAGTTTTTTCTTTTTGAGATTCATCTCCAGTTAAAACTTCTTTTGGTTCATCTTGGTTTATTTCTATTTTTGCATTCACTTTATCTTTGCCATCTTCAAAATAACAACTCAATAAGTATAAGCTAACCAAAAATGCAATTATTACAAATTTATAATTAATTATTATATTTAAGTATCCGCCCCAGTATATAGCCTTGCCTTCTATTTGGCTAATATTAGCTTCAGCATCAATAGTATTATTAGCATCACCTTTTGTAATAATCTTATCATTTTTTATTTCTATTATTCGATGTGTTATATAATAATCATCAACTTTATATGTTACAATATCACCAACATGATATTCATTTTTTCTACATAATAGTAAGTAATCTCCAGTATGTATTTTATCTTCCATTGAACCAGTTTCAACATTAAATATCTTTACGATATCTGTTATTCTTAATACAAAATAGGCACTCAATATAATAATTATCAAAATCAATAATATATTAAACAATGTTTTAAAAATTCTACTCACTAACACTTTCAGCCTTCACTTCTATTTTTAATTCATATTTAGCTTCTGGATTTGATCCTATTTTTGTATCATTGCTACTACTTACCCATTTCCAATCTAAGTAATAAACATCACTTTCGCCAGGTTTTAATACAAATTTGCTAATTGATAAACTACTTGGTTTTGAAAAGTCATTTACTATATATGAATCATTTTTCTTTAGTTTATACCTCATATTGATATTATAATTATTAGTTTCAATAAAATCTATATTATAATTAATTGTATATTTTGTATTATTTCTTACAACAAATTGGTATGTATTTTCACATTCAGGGGCAATAACATCATCAAAGTTATAAATTGATTTTGAAAATATTCTTAAATTATCAGAGCCATTCCATGAAATTGCATCCTTTTCATTATCAAAAACTTCTACTTCCCCATCTCCAGTTATTACAATTATAGTGATATTAGCTTTAGTTTTACCATCTAATGTTTTTGCTGTGATAGTTACAGTACCAGCTTTAATTCCAGTTATTCTTCCAGAACTATCTACAGTTGCTATACTTGGATCACTACTACTCCAAATAAGTTCTCTTTCTGTAGCATTTTCTGGTTCTATTTTAGCGACTAATTGTTCCATAGTTCCTGCTGATAAAGATAAACTTTCAAGGCTTAATACAATCTTATTAACTTTTATAGCTTCATCTACAACATTTACAACGCAAGTTGAAGATATTCCATTAGAACTTGTTACAGTAATTGTTACTTTACCATTTTTTATACCAGTAACTACTCCATTACTATCTACGGTTGCTATACTCTCATCACTACTTGTCCAAGTAAGCTTGGATGTCGATAATGAAGATGGTTTTATAACTAATACTAGCTTTTGTTTGCTACCTTTTTTTATACTGATATTTTCCTGAGTAAAGTTTATACTAGTTATTGTATTATTAGGCTTAGGAATTGGCTTGCACTGATTACTATTGCATTCAATATCAATTATATCTACATTACCATTTGGGCCTAATTTGTTCTTTAAAGCACTATTATTTCTTGTTAATATAAGATTATAAAATAATAGAAAGATAATTAAAATAATCAAAATAATTTTAATGCTAACATCAATTCGTTTTTTTCTTACTTCATTCTTATTTTCCATTTTATATCTCCTTATTCCCCCCTTTAAAGTTTATAAAAAATATTTATAAACTTTAAACGAAAGAATAATATAAATTATTCTTTTCTTTTTATATCCTATGGTTGTTAAATACCAGTAGGATTTTGAACAGCAGTTACAGTTACTGGAATAGAAGCGTCTTGTAGATTTGCTGTAGTAATATCTTCAGTATTTTGTGAAGCTTCATCTTCAGCAGTCCATACAATATTTAATTGAATAGTTTTTTTCATTGCATTTTCAGCTGTTGAATATTCAATAGTGCCTGTTAATGGATCATGACCATTATCTGCTGTTATTGTTATATGATCATTAGCAAGAGATGTTACTGCAGTAGGATCTATTGCTACTGTATAATTAACATTAACTTCAGAACCAGATGCATCAACTACAACAGTTGCAGTACAAGTATCACCTGGAGCAATTGTTCCAGCAGCTTTAGCTACTCGATTAGTAGTACCACAATCAAGTGTTCCTAAAGTAAATGTATTTTCAGCAACGATATCTGCATTATTTACTTTAACTACCCAATGTGCAGCTCTAACTGAATCACTTGAAGTTGCACTAGATTTATAAATTGCATAAGTACCATAACTAATTGCAAATAAAAGTAATAATACAGCAACAATTAAAATCTTTTTGTTTCCTTTCATTTCTTACACCTCCTTTACTCCCAATTTCATTGTAAGAAAGTTCTGATTTATCAGTTATAATTCATCCCTTTACTTTACATATATAATTTTATCGCATTTTGTCATTTTTTGAAATACCTTTTTACGTATTTTTCGCTTTTTAGAAAAAAAACATAAAAAGCATAATATTATAATTAGTATAAAAAATAAGTTTACTTACAATGACTCAACGTACACATTGTAAGTAAACTTATTAAGATGTCTATTTTTTCTTATAGTTTCTACGCTAGGACATTCTTGATTTGTTAAATATGATATATAATTATCAGTTACACCATTTATGTGCCTAGCACCTTTAATTTTAGGTAATTCATTTCCTAGTAAATTAAGATATATGTCTAGTTTTATATTATACCTATTCCCATTTATTTTAGATACAATTATTTCATCAATAAACTTTCTTATAAACTCTTCTAATGCCCCACCATCTATTTCTTCTTGAATATATTTAGTTATCTTATCAACGTTGTCTTTGTTTTGACTTAATATCCTCATTTGCTCTATTATTTTTTCGCGTTTTCTATTTAAAATATTAATTTGATTTTCAAATTGTTCAAATTGAACTTTCAATTCGTCTTTTCTTAGTTCACCTGAAAAGACTAAATCTAATGCCATACTCTTTTTATCTTCAATTATATTTAACTGTTCATCAATGGTATTAACTTCAGAATCATATTGATTAGTCTTATTTATACTTTTATATATCTTAAGCATATCTTCTACAATTCTATTCTTCTCTATTATTATACTATCCATTATATGTTTAAATATATTATATAAGTCTGCCTCAGCAATAATAGGAGAAGCACAAGCATTCAATCTGTATTGAAGATATAATCCGCAACTCCAAGTAGGTCTATTTTTCCTTCTACTACCACTAGATCTTTGAAAGTTAGTGTTATGTTCAATGCAATAAATCTTTGATGAAAATGGATACTTAACACTACCAGACCAATAATTATTATTTTGATAACTTTGAATTCTAGTATCCAAAATCTCATTTGCCTTATCCCACAATTCTTCTGATACTATTGCTGGAACACTGCCATCTTCACATTTATAGATAATTTGTTCATTCTTTTCATTTTTCTTCCTTTTCTTTGTTCTATAATCCAATATTTCATATGTTCTTGCACGATAAAACCCTTTATACTTTGGATTTTGTATCATCCTCTTAAGTGAGTCTTTATCATATAATCTTCCCTTTTTATTAAAGTATCCTTCATCAGATAATTTCTTTGCTAACTTATGAAATCCATATTCACCAGTTGCATATAGTTCAAATATTCTTCTTACCATCTTTGCTTCTTCTTCAATAATAACCAATTTGCAATTATCTTTTCTATAACCAGTTATATTCGATGAACCAAGTACATGTCCCTGACTTATTGCCTTACGATAACCAAACTTAACACTAGCAGAAATCTTTTTAGATTCTTCTTGCGCTATATTAAATAATATATTAAGTGTTAATTCAGAATTAGGATCAAACGTGTTAAGAAATTGATTTTCAAAAAAAATACCAACACCACATTCTTTTAATTTTCTAATATAGTGGATACTATCTTCCAAATCACGAGCAAATCTTGACACATCCTTGGTAATAATCAAATCAAACTTATTTAATTTAGCATCTTTAATCATCCTCATAAATGAAGGACGTTTATCTGCTCTAGTACCTGTAACCCCCTCTTCAATATACCCATCTACAAAAGTCCATTCTTTTTTAGTTTTGATATAGTTATCATAATAATCCAATTGATTATCTAACGAATTAAGTTGAACATCACTATCAGTTGAGACACGACAATAGTAAGTAACACGTAGTGGAAGATTATATATCTTTTCACCATGAGCTATAGCACTTACAACATCATAATAGTTTATAATCTATCACCACCTTTGATACATTATTTTTTATGCTACTTGGATTGATTTAATCATTTTAAGTAATCTTTCATTTGCCTTGGTAAACGTATTTTCATCAATAATATTTTTCTTATATAAGTTATTATTAATTATGATTTGTAGTTGTAATTTTGTTATAGCATTAACTTTCATTTATTCATCCTTTCTTTAATGTAAGATCACTTAATCGTATGTTTTTAATAACTATAATATGATAAGCAAGTGACCTAATATTTCTTTTAATCTCATACTATTTTTCAAATTATAACAATACAATTCTTTTATAATCACTAGTCACTAAATGGTATCATCATTCTTAAAAGTGGATCCAGGCTCATAAGTACTCCATATGGGTAAATTTCTATTAATTTCTTCTATAGTATAATTTTTATAATTAGATAGAGAAAAATTAGGCCTTGAACTCATTGCAAGTATTTCACCTGTATTAGGATTCATAACTATAGCAAGAGCACTATCTGGATTATATTTTGCTACTGCATTATCTAATTCCCTTTCTATGGTTTTTTGAATTTCTAAATTTATAGTTAATTGAATATTCATTCCATCTTGTGGTTTTTCATACACTTCACTCATTGATAATCTATTACCTTTTGCATCACTAAAATATTTAATCATTCCATATTTACCAGTCAAATATTTATCATATTGTAATTCTATACCACTTAACCCTTGATTGTCTATTCCTACATATCCAATTACATGTGAAAGTAATGTATCATATGGATAATATCTTTTACTTTCTTTAAGTAAATATACCCCATCATAATTCAAATCATTTATTCTATTTGCAATATTATAACTTAACCTTCTACCTTCCGGATGCACTCTTTCAATAGAAGTCTTTTTTGATACATGTCTATATATTTCCTCATAATTTACATCTAATATTTGGCTTAAATCTTTTGCAACTTTTTCTTTATCTTTTATCTGATTAGGTATAAGTATTAATGAAGTAGTAGTTATATTATCTGCTATTATTAAATTATTTATATCATATATAAGTCCTCTATTAGCTTCTACTGGTAGATTTCTACTCCAAAGATCTGTTGCTAAAGTATTTAATTTTTTATACTGAAATAATTGTATATATCCTACTTTTAATATAACTAAAACAAATAAAAAAAATATAATTAATAATACTATTCTAATTCTTTTATGAGTAAATTTAAAAAACATATAATCACCAATTAATTATATGTTCTTATTTTATATTTTATATTATAAATTTATTCTGATGTGTAGTTGCTACATATTAAACTCACAGTATATGTAGGAGTAGTATTTAAATTAGTGATTGTTACAAAACCCTCACATACACTTTTATCTTTTAAATCATATATTTCTCCTATATATCCTTTCTCAATCAAATTTGCTTTAGTTATTGTAAGGGCAGTTGTTTCGCTATCAATATACTCATCTACTATATATTTTTTTGCTGCTTCTTCTAATCTATTTTCAATTTCTTTATACGCCTTTGTTCTATTATCATTAGTTAATCTTGAAAGCTTAGGTGTTATTAGTAATGCTAAAGCTATAACTATAACAACAACCGCTAATAATTCTACAAGTGTAAAACCTCTATTCATATATATCACCTATCCTAGTATGATTATATATTTTTTTTATTTAAAATGCAATTCTATTTTACAATATTCCTATATGAGTAAGTAATATTCTAACTCCCATTAATATTAACAAAATACCACCTATTAATTCCGCTATATTTCCATATTTACTACCAAACTTATTACCTATTGATACTCCTACAAATGATATAGAAAAAGTAATTAATCCAATTAATATACTAGAAATAATTATATTAACATTTAAGAATGCAAAAGTAATTCCTACAGCTAAAGCATCTATACTTGTTGCTATTGCAAGAGGTAGCATAGTTTTAAAATCTATTTTATTATTTAATTTTTGATTTTCTTTTGATTCAAGAATCATACTTATACCTATTCCAAATAATAATACAAATGCTACAAAATGATCTATTTTACTAACATTATCAAAAGAAAAACCAAATATATATCCAATTAATGGCATTAAAGATTGAAATAATCCAAAATACAAAGATATTATTACTGCATCTTTATATTTTATACTTTTCATTGTTATTCCTTTACATACTGATACTGTAAATGTATCCATAGCTAAACTAATAGCAATAATTATAACTTCATATAATTTCATATTCCCACCATTAAATTATATGTATAATTTAAATTTAAGTACATAAAAAGACAGATTACTCTGTCTTTAATAAATCATTATATATTTTAATTGCATCACTACAAACTTTTTTATACGAATATTTATCTGCAACTTTTCTTAAATAATTAATATCATATTTATCAATATTTTTATAAACCTTTATTATTGCATTTGCAAGTCCTTTTGGATCTTTAATTTCACAAAATTCACCACATTTATTATCAATATATTCCTCGGGTCCGTAACATTTTGTAGATACTATTGGTAGTCCACTTGCAAGAGCTTCTACACCTGGTATACAAAAAGATTCATAAGTACTTGGTACTACAAATATATCATTTTTTGGTAATATATTTATTATTTCTTCCTTTGTCTTTTGTCCATAAAATGTAATATGTTCATTCATATTAAAGTTATTAGCAATTTCTTTATAATTATACATCAAATAACCATCACCAATTAAATTTAGATGCACATCAATATTTTTATTTACTAAAATACTTAATGCTTCAATTAAATATTCAATACCTTTACCTACTCTAAAAGCAGATACTGTTACTAAATTAAGACCTTTATGTTTTTCTTTTTTCTTATGAAATGATTCTGTATCTACTAAATTAGGTATTAATTCTACATCGGTTTTTATATCTTTTATTTGTTTTCTCATTAAATCACTAACTGTTGTATATTTTGAATTATTGAGTACATATTTACCATATTCTTCATATTTACCCTTAAAATACTTAATAAATCCACTACTATGTTCTGTAACAACTACTGGTATATTATATTTTTTTCCTAATACACATACAGCATATCCGGCTGGAAATGTAACTTCAGCATGTAATATATCTGGTTTACTATTATTATTAATATATTCTTTATATAATTTATCTAATTTTTTAACATAATTCTTTACAAATAATTTAATATTTATTTTTTCTATATCCATCATCATAATCTTATAAACTTTATAAGTTTCTTCAATATCTACTTCTCTTTTTTTCATAAATATATATTTAATTGGATTAGATAATCTTTGTCTATATACAAATAACATATCAACATCTATACCCATTTTAGTAAGTGCATATGCATATTCTTTATGATATATACCCATTAATTTATCTGTACCATTTGGATACCATGAAGGAATAACTAATACTTTCATATTTAGTCCTTTCTTATTTTTAATTTTCTTAATAACTTATCTTTATAATCACTACCAAATATTTCATCAAATAGTTTAAATGAATTTATTACTACAAAGTATATAATTGCACCTACTACTGCATATATAATAATTGTAATTAAAGCAGATAAAGTAGTTTCATTACTAAAGTATATATATTTAAGTAAATATAAGACAATTAGCATTGAAACAATTCCTAATAATACTTTAAATATGAATGGGATAAGTTCTTTATAACTAAATTTATATTTTATTTTTAATGTTATTAATACTCCTATTAATGCAAGTATTTGTGAAATTGCATCTACTAATGTTGGAGCATAATAAGATGGAATACCTATTGCTTTAAACAAATGCATTATTGGTACATTAAGTATAAATTTAAGCAAGAAACTTGCTATTAATGCGCCTACTGTTATTTTAGTTTGATTCATAGATTGTGTAATAGTAATACTAGTACTAAACAAACCATATGCAATTACTTGTAATATATAAAATCTAAATATACTTGAACTCAAACTATCTACTCCATAGAAAACATGCCATATTGGTTCTGCTAAAAAACTCATTCCTATTGCCATAGGAGTCATAATAAATATTAACATTTTAAATGATAAATTAAGTTTATCATTTATATCTTTAAAATCACCTTTTGTATAACTACTAACTACACTAGGTATTAAACTAGCAGTAAGACCTATAGCCATTGATACAACTATCATATTTAATTTTGATGCCCATGTACTCATCACACCAATTGTAGTTTCTGCTACAGATGTAGAATATCCAAGTGATGATAAAGTTTTAACTACTGTAAATGTGTCAATAACATTATAAGCAGATTGCAATATTGATATTATTACAAAAGGTATTGCATATACTATTATCTTCTTAATTAATGCCTTTGTACTAATATTTTTTTCTTCACTACTTATACTTTGATTTATTATACCTGTTACTTCTTCTTTATTATTTTTATCAATATCAAATACTTTCTTATGTTTTGCTTTTAAATATATAAATGCAGATAATGCTCCCAAAGTAGCACCAAATGTTGCAATAAATACTGCATATTCTACTGGCAAATTAAATACTTTTACTGTAACAAAACTACCAATAATTATTACTGATACTCTAACTAATTGTTCAATAATAGTAGATATACTTGGTTGTGTAATATATTTATTACCTTGAAAATATCCTTTTAATATACTTAATCTAGGAACTATTAATAATGCTGTTGATACTACTCTTATAGCAGTTGCAACATCACTAACACTATTACCACCTTCTACACCACCAATTATATGTTCAGCAATTACATTTGCAAAAGTAAACATAATTACAAAACTTATTATTCCAATATAATTTAGCAATTTAGATGCTATTTTAAATGCTTTTTCTTTTGATTCATAATAATGAAGCGTATCATACTCACTTATTATCTTTGCAATAGCTGATGGTATACCAACTGTAGATAAATTTAAAAATACTGCATAAATAGAATATGCATAACTATATAATGCTCCACCTTGACTACCAATAATTTTATAAAAAGGTATTACATAAATTAAACCTAATATCTTACATAATACTAGACAAAGTGTAGATATTATTGCACCATCTATGAAATTATTTTTTTTCATAATATCACCTAAAAAATCATTTAATAATACTATTATTAGTATATTATAACTATGTAAAATATTCAAGCAAATGCCCATATATAGGCATTTTTTGACACAAAAAAAGGAATATGTTATTCCTTTTAATTCCACTTCCAATTTTTTACTTCAGGCATATCTTCACCATATTCAGTAATATATTGTTTATGTTCTACTAATTTATCTTTACACCATTGATTTAAATTTGCTCTTTTATCTCCTAGTTTATCAAGATATTTTAATGCATCCATTACTAAGTGATATCTATCTAATTCGTTTTGAACTCTCATATCAAATGGTGTTGTAATTGTACCTTCTTCAATATATCCATGTACATGTAGATTCTTATTATTTCTTCTATATGTTAATTGATGTATTAACGATGCATATCCATGGAATGCAAATATAATTGGTTTATCTTTAGTAAATAACATATCATATTCTTCTTCAGTAAGTCCATGTGGATGTTTTGTATTTGATTCTAATTTCATTAAATCAGCTACATTAATTACTCTTATTTTAAGTTCAGGGAATTTATCTCTTAATATTGATACTGCTGCAAGAGTTTCTAAAGTTGGTGTATCCCCTGCACATGCCATAACTACATCCGGTTCTGAATCTCTATCATTACTTGCCCAATCCCATATACCAATACCTTGTGTACAATGTTTAACAGCTTCTTCCATAGATAACCATTGTGGACGAGGATGTTTACTTGCTACTATTACATTAATATAATTTTTACTCTTTATACAATGATCAAAGCAAGATAATAAACAGTTTGTATCAGCGGGTAAATACATTCTTACTATATCAGATTTTTTAGTTACCAAGTGATTTAAGAACCCCGGATCTTGATGTGTATATCCATTATGATCTTGTTGCCAAATATGACTTGTTAATACATAATTTAATGATGCAATTTCTCTTCTCCAAGGAAGTTCACTAGTTACTTTTAACCATTTCGCATGTTGAGAAGCCATCGAATCAACTATTCTTACAAATGCTTCATAACTATGGAAGAATCCATGTCTTCCAGTTAATAAATATGCTTCTAACATACCTTCACACATATGCTCAGACAAATATGAATCTATTACTCTTCCATCATTATCTAAAAATTCATCATAATCAAATCTATTACCATTCCATTGTCTACTTGTTACATCAAACATATAATTAAGTCTATTAGATAAAGCTTCATCTGGTCCAAATACTCTAAAGTTTCTACTATCTTCATTTAATTTAATTAGATCTTTTACATATTTGCCTAATTCCCTCATATCTTCTGCAATTTCTTTTCCATGTTCTGTAACTTTAATACCATAAGTCCTAAAATCTGGAGTTCTTAATTCTTTTAATAATTTGCCACCATTAGCATGTGGATTAGAACCCATTCTTTTATCACCTTTTGGTACTACACTAAGAATTTCTTCTATTGGATGTCCTTCTTTATCAAATAATTCTTCTGGATGATAACTTTTTAACCATTCTTCTAATATTGGAATGTTTTTGGAAGTTTCATCTATTGCAATAGGTACTTGATGCGCTCTAAAAGTACCTTCTATTATTTTACCATCTACTTCTTTAGGACCCGTCCATCCTTTTTTAGTTTTTAATATAATCATAGGCCATATTGGTCTTTTTGTATCATCTTTTTCTCTAGCATCTTTCCAAATTTTTTTAATCATCTCTATACATTTATCTAAAGTAGATGCCATTTTCTCATGCATATCATACATATCTACACCATCTACTATGAATGGATGATATCCACAGCCCTTAAAGAAAGATAATAATTCTTCTTCACTAATTCTTGCAAATATAGTAGGGTTAGCAATCTTATAACCATTTAAATGTAGTATTGGAAGTACTGCACCATCAGTCTTTGGATTAATAAATTTATTACCATGCCAACTTGTAGCAAGTGGTCCTGTTTCTGCTTCACCATCACCAACAACACAGGCA
>CACZSX010000080.1 GCA_902783915.1 uncultured Erysipelotrichaceae bacterium
TAATACTTAATATTGTAAATATAACAAACAAAATCATTATATATTTTTTATTTTCCATACAAATACACCTACCATACAAATTATATCATGTATTAAGTAAACTGTAAATTAACTTGTATTAAACATTTTTTTTAACATCTTAAAAATCTAACTTAAAATACCCTGTACCAACCATTCTTATTGAGCAATAGATTTATATTATTCAAAATTAGTTCATTTAATGTCATTTAAGTCTCACATTGTAAACACATATTTCAACTAATTTGATACTTTGATACATTTTTGACACATCTTAACAAAAATAAAGAGACTCAATTGCTTGAATCCCTTATTTTTCAGTTGCAGACCTAGTCGGATTTAAACTAACGTTCGGAAAGTTACTTGCATTTCTACACTTATCCCTTTGTAAGAAAGGGAAAGTCCTCTTTATTTTATAATATTTTTTAGTTTTAGCCATTTTGCAAATTCTTTTTCCCAATTTGATAGCATAATACTATTTATAATTGCTAACAAAAAAAATATTGCAAAACCAGCACCAGAGAATAGCATATTTCTAGCAATGGTTTCATTATCACCAAAATCTTGAATTTTAGCAACAATTAACGCTGCTAATATAAAAAATGGAATAAAACTAAGTATATACAAAGGTATTCTTAAATCTACCATTCTTTTTTTCTTGCTTTTAAACTCATTTTTTAATTGATTTTGCTCATCTTTGGATAAATCTAACCAACTTTTCAAATTATCACTCCTTTACTTCTATTTTAAAAATACCTATACTAGCATATTTTTAATCATTATTTAATTTTGTATTTTTCAATATTTGCCATATTATTACAATTATTATTCACTTCTTCAAGGTACACTTATTATCCTAATCTAATTATTTAAACACACCCATAAACTTATATATCAAACTCAGTTTTCCATATCATAATAATATTTAAAATCATGTTCTAATTTAGATGTAGTGTTAAATGTCTCAGTTGGGAACTTAACAAGCAAAGTTATATTTTCAGTATTTGAGAGTTTCCCATTGCTTGTTATATAAATTGAACCATTTTTTACTTTTTGAATTGATGATTTCCTACCATACACCCACATATCTAATGTGTCAGAGTATTCCTCTGGACCACTTATTTTGATAGTTATATTATTTGGTGATAAACCAAACTGTTGTGGGAACAAGCACCAATAAATCATATCTGCATCATTTACATTAGATGCAAAATTAGTTATTTTATAAGCAAATCTATAAGTATGAACACCATATTCACTTATTCCAAACACAACATCGTATTCGTTGTCATCAACTTTATATATGCCAGCTTTATATGCCTTTTCAGATAATGATGCCTTCTCATTCCAATTATCAACAATTAAATACTCTTTATTATCCATAGATGCACTTAGTACAGTTATTTTAGAATTACCTAAATTATAGTATGGATGCCATCCTTCAGTACCATTATTAACGTTAGCAATCCAAGTCTCAGTAATTATTGCTGTACCATTTTTATCAATTTTAATATCCATATCATACTTTCTAACTTCTGCAGCCTCACCAGATGTTTCAGTTACAATATATATTCTATTATCCTTTTCTGTTGATTTTTCAAATGTATAATCCACCAAATTGTATATACCTTTGCTATTTTCAGTCTTAAATGTAGCACAATAATTTCCATCGCATAATGATGTTATTTCATATTTTTTGTTTTCAATTATCTTACCATAGCCTGAAAATGATAAAGCAGATGAACTAAACCATTCATTATCATTATTATAATTTTTTATCATATTTTCTAATTCATCTATATCCTCATATGTAAGAGTTGATGCACCATATGTTTCACTCTCAGTAATAGCAAGTCTCAAATTAGTCAAAGCTGTTTCCTCTTTAACAAGCAATTTATATCTTTTATTATTACAACCAGTAATTAAGAATATAATTGCAATCGCGAATAGACTTAAAATAATTTTCTTTTTCATAAAGTTTCACCTCATAAATATTATAACATATTATTAAATTATTTTTAACAAACTTCTCAAACAGTTTGCCACTTGGTAATAGATTTATACTATTCAAATTAGTTCATTTAATATCATTTAAATTACACTATGTAGACACATACATATTAATGAATATACTTAAGTAGTATCATTCCATATTTAATGGATATTCCGGATTATACTTTTTATAAATCTCATATATTATCTTAAATTCTTTTATTGTGATTGCATGCTCACCTACTGGCTCAGTAACAGCTATACCAGGTACTCCGAATGCATATCTTTTATTATTTATATTAACATATATCCAATCGATGCCGCTATAATATCCTTTTCTACCCCATGTTTTAAATCCTTCATTATGCAAAAACTCTACAAATAATGATTTATAACCATTTTTCAATTCCTCATTCTTAATTAAGAACGAACTGCTTCCTTGTGACATATAATCCTTCATATTTGTTCACCTCATATATAATAATCACATTTTTAATCTTCTTATACTAGTATATCATTTGTGAAATAAACTGTAAATTAGCTTATTTATTAAACCTAGTTTTATCTAATTCATTAATAAAGTGTAATTATTTTATATATTATTTTAAGGTAAAGGTTTGCAGGGGTTAGTATACCAAAATTATTAAAAGGAGGTAAATATATGTCATTTGATGAATGGATTAATGTAAAAATCATAGTACTAGGTGAGTATCTTGAATACTGCGATAACAGATTTAACATTCCTATATCTGAAATCATGCAAACTGGATTATTTGATAGTTTAGCAGAAGTTGAAGTATTCTTCTTCTCATTTGATGGTTATTACTATAATACTGACATTGCTCTAATTAAACATCTTGGTAAACTATATCTTGATATGTTAGATGAACAAGGTATCAACAGATTATTCTATGTCTAAAAATAAGGGGGACTCATTTGTCCCCTTATTTTACTTATGTTTGAATGATTATACTTATTTAGTATATTGGCGAAGCTTGTAGTATGGCAAATACTGTAATAGTTCTTTCTAATAGACCTTCTACTATTATTTCTATATATAATATGGATTATAAAAA
>CACZSX010000081.1 GCA_902783915.1 uncultured Erysipelotrichaceae bacterium
GAGCAGGAGAGATTTGAACTCTCGCACCAGTTACCCAGTCTACACCCTTAGCAGGGGCGCCTCTTCAGCCTCTTGAGTACTGCTCCACGACAAATACAATTATAAATTATTTTTTTGTATTTGTAAAGATTTAATATTAAAAATACTACTATACTCCGCCTTTTATACCTTTTATTCTAAGTATTATTTTTCTTATATTATCTATAGGTATCACTGTAAATGAAAATAATATCGTTATTATCAATTCTTTTAATGTTAATCCAGATGTTCTAAATATAGTTCCTCCGTAGTAAATCATTATTATCTGCATTATTATTATAAAAGATATTATTAATATAAATACTTTGTTTTTTCTTAAATTAGACAATAAATTTAATCTATGAGTACGTGCATTAAATGCATTAAATACATCTATAAATATTAGTAATGCGAAGAATGCTGTTAAAAAGTATTTTGAACTATTCCTATAGAATGTATGAAATATTGGTAATTTTAAAAATAATATACATAGTATAGATGAATATATTCCAGTAAATAGTATTTCATTAATCATATATTTGTTTATTATTCTTTCATTTTTCTTTTTAGGCGGTTCATACATGTATTGTAAGAGTGCTGGTTCAAAGGAAAATGCAAGTC
The DNA here is from genome assembly GCA_902783915.1 of uncultured Erysipelotrichaceae bacterium. Classification (GTDB taxonomy): domain Bacteria; phylum Bacillota_I; class Bacilli_A; order RF39; family UBA660; genus CAG-1193. Next base: position 640 of record CACZSX010000081.1, read on the forward strand.
CTGCAAGTGTATCCATAACCATATTTATCCATAACATTTGAATAACTGTAACTGGTGTATTTACGCCTATAAAAGGTCCAATTATTGATAAAGATAATGCGCATAAATTAGATGTAAGTTGTAATATTATAAATTTTCTTATACTTTTAAATATTGTTCTACCATATAGTATTGCTTTTGATATGGACATAAAATTATCATCTAGTATTACTATATCACTAGCTTCTTTTGCTATTTCTGTACCACTCCCCATAGAGAACCCTACATCTGCTATTTTAAGTGCAGGAGCATCATTTACACCATCCCCTGTCATACCTACTACAAATCCAGATTCTTGTGCAAGTTTTACTAATTTACTTTTATCTTGTGGTAAACTTCTTGCTACTATTTTAAGTTTAGGTAATATATTTATTATTTCATCATTACTCATATTAGATAATTCATCACTAGTAAGTACTATATCATCACTTTCAACAAGGCCCATTTCAGAACCTATTGCATACGCTGTATCTTTATTATCACCAGTAATCATGATAGTATGTATTCCCGCACTTTTTACCAATTTAATTCCTTCAATTGCTTCTTCTCTTATTTCATCTTTTATATATGCGAATCCAAGTAATATATATATATCACTTTTATAAGATGCTCCAAAGCATAATACTCTAATACCCTTTTTAGATATTTCATTAATTTTATTTATTAGTTTATTTCTATCTACTAGAAATCTTTTATTCATATTATCATCATAATAGTATTTACAAAGTGGTAATACTTTTTCAGTAGCTCCTTTAATTAATTTATATCCACTTTCTAATTCTACTTTTGAATATTTATTTTTACTATTAAATGGTACTCTTGTTTTTACTATATCACTAGTATCATTACTATTTATAAACTTTAATAATGCTCTATCGGTTATATTACCACCTATTACATTGTTATCTGAATAAACACTTTCATTATTAAGTACAAAAGACTTTTTTACTAAATTATATAATTTAATATTTTTTTCCAACTCATTTACACTATCATACGATTTTAATGTTGGAGTAATAAATCTAATAACTTCTAACTTCCCTTTAGTTAAAGTACCTGTTTTATCAGTAAATAACATATTTAAACTACCTGATGTTTCAATACCCATCATTCTTCTTACTAATACATTATTCTTAAGCATTTTTTTCATATTAGATGAAAGTACAAGTGTAATCATCATAGGTAACCCTTCAGGGACAGCTACTACTATTATTGTTACTGCTAAAGTAAGTGCATAAAGTATATGACCACTTATAACTCTAAAATCTTTTATAGTATTCATTATTAAATTCATATCAAAATTATTATTTATAACTATTACTGAAAATAAATAAGATATAAATACAAAAAAAGCACCTATATAACCTATTTTACTAATCACTTTTGCTAAATCTCTTAATCTTATTTTTAATGGACTTTCCGGTTCTTTTTCCTGTATCTCAAGAGCAAGTTTACCATAAAAAGTGTTTACTCCTACTTTTTTTACTAGCATTGTACCTATTCCACTAGATATAATAGTACCTCTATATAATTCATTATTAATATTTTTATATTTCTCTTTTGATTCACCATTTAAACTACTTTCATCTACGCTTAAATTTCCATCTATAAGTATTCCATCTGCAGGTATTTTATCACCTGATGATAAATATATAATATCACCTACTACTACATCATCTATATTTATCTCAATAGTTTTATTATCTCTTTTTACTTTGCATTTAATTTTAGAAGATTCTTCTTGTAATCTTTTAAATGCTTTTTCACTACCATATTCAGATATAGTAGATATAAAAGACGCCAAAAAAATTGCTATAACTATACCAATTGTTTCATACCAATCAAAGGATTTTATTAAAAATACTACTTTTATACCTAATGCAATGAGTAATATTTTAATAATAGGATCTCCTAAAGATTCTAACAACAGTTTTAAAAAACTATTACCTTCTATTTCTTCTAATTTATTTGTACCATATTTATTTCTACTATCTATTACTTCTTTATTGCTAAGTCCATTATTCATAGTTCCTCCTAAATCAATATATTAAGGAAAACCATGTTTTAGAATAAAAAAAAGAAATAATCAAATATATTATTTCTCAAATCATTTTATCAACAAACATCTACTTACTTTTTACTTGATTTTGTTTTTCTACTAATTCTTCTTTTCTTTCTTCATGAAGTAATATTATATCATTTAATCTATTTACATATTTATTTTCATTCTCATCAAACATCCATATAGCAGTTAAATCTTCAATAGGTATAGCACCTATTTGCCCATTTATAACTTTATCAGCCGGTGCTTCTATTACTGGTTGCTTACTAATATAATGTAATTTATCGTTTCCTAAAGACCAATAAATAACGTCTCCAACCCTATCACTTCTTGAACCATGCCCTTTTGGTCTTACATATCCACACTCTATTATATCTTGCAGTTGATTTACACCAGTAACTCTATAAACCGATTTTTCATTCGTATGAAGTGCAATCGGATTATCTTTGCCAGGACCAAATCCAGGTGCAACACTATTTCTTGCTTGTTGTATTCTATTATTAAATTCTTCCATACTACTTCTTCTTCCTAAAAAACGTCCTTATTACGTATACTAAGAATACTATATATATTACCAATAATAACCATACAAGTATTAGATTAACTGTACCTGTTGTATAACTATTAATAACGTGTAATAATGAATCATGAAAATATTTATTTACCAAATTAGAAAATTCTTTAACACCTAATAAATGATCTAATCTATCTAATATTCTTAAAAATATATCTACTATACATATTACATATACAATATTACTAAATCTTCTAAAAAATATTATAGTTAACACTAATAAAACCAATAAAACAATTAAATCCATACTATCACCTATTTAATAATAACATATAAATCATAAACAAAAAAAGTAAACTATATTAGTTTACTTATTTTTACATGGCGTCCCCGGAGCGATTCGAACGCCCGACCGATCCCTTAGAAGGGGATTGCTCTATCCAGCTGAGCTACGAGGACATAACCCAAAAGACAAATAGATTATATAACAAAAAAACTCTTTATTCAAGAGTTTTTA
>CACZSX010000082.1 GCA_902783915.1 uncultured Erysipelotrichaceae bacterium
AATAGAGATAAATCTCATCCAAATATGGGATATACATATAAAGCTTGTTGGGCTGGTTTAAATATTAATTGTAATATATGGCCACAAAGTGATATTGAAATGATTGAAAAAAGTGTTCCTGATTACGTTAATGAGGATAAATTTATGACTTATTATTTAACTATAAGTGGGCATCTTGGATATACATTTGCAGGTAATTCAATGGCTACTAAGAATAGAAGTTTAGTAAAAGATATTAATGCTAATGAAAATATACAAGCTTATTTAGCAACTCAAATTGAATTAGATAGAGCTGTACAAAAATTAATTGAAATGTTAGAAGAAAATGGTAAATTAGATAATACTGTAATTGCATTAAGCGCCGATCATTATCCATATGGATTAAAAACAGAAGATATAGCAAATTATGCCGATTATGTACAAGATAAGAAATTTGATATACATAAGAATGCTTTCTTGTTATGGAATAGTACTATGGATAAAAATATAACTATTGATAAATATGCTTCTAGTTTAGATGCACTGCCTACTATATTAAATCTATTTGGAGTAAAATATGATTCTAGATTATTAATGGGTAGAGATATACTAAGTGATGAAGAGGGGTTAGTAATCTTTAATGATAGAAGTTGGATTAGTAGCAAAGGTAAATATAATGCTGTTACAAATAGTTTTACTCCTTATGTAGATGATATAGAAGAAGATTATGTAAATAAAATGAATAAAAGTATATATAATAAATTTTTAATGTCTAAGATGATATTAGACAATAATTATTATAGTAAAATACTTAGCAAAGACGATTTTAAAAATGAGTTAACTAATTAGTTAACTCATTTTCTTTTATATAATATTTTGGTTTTATTGCTTTAATTAATCTTTTTTCTACTTCATCTAATGTACCACTATCAATTTTAGTAGCAGCTGCATGATGATTACCACCACCATCTAATTCTCTCATTATAGAACCTACATCCACAGAATCATTCCCTCTTGCACTTATAGAAATACTGCCATCATCTATTCTACCAATAGCAAATGAAGCGTCTACACCGAATTTAAGTAATGCATCTGCAGATTTAGCTAGTTCCTCTCTTTTATATTCCATATTTGAATCGCCTACTGCAATAGCAAGTCTATAAGTATAAAATTTAACATTATTAACTACGTCCTGAACTCTTCTATAACTTTCAAAGCTTTCTACAAACCAAGTTTTTACTACTTCCATAGATGCTCCCGCATCAAATAAATCTGCCATTACTTTAGAAGTATTACCAGAAATCTTCGAAAACTTTTCAGTATCTAAGTATATCCCTGCAAGTAAATAATTAGCTACATTTGTAGGTATTTTTATTTTATATAACCTTAATAACCTAGTAACTATTTCTGAAGCACTTGATGCACTTGTATCTACATAATTACTTTTACCTTCCACTAAATATGGAGTAGGATCATGATGATCTATTACAACTATATCTTTATCTTTTATATTATCACTTATACTTATCAATCTTGCATTACTTACATCAGTAAGTATTATTAAGTCTTTAGCACCATCCATAGATAAATACTTATCTTTATTAATTATAGGTGTTATTTCTTTTGCCTCACTTAAAATCCTTTGTAATCCATATTCCATCTTATATGTTGGATCATTAACCAAAACATATGATGGTTTTTTTAATTTTTTAGGAATTAAACTAATTCCTATAGCTGATCCTATAGCATCATAATCTGCACTATTATGTGGGACTATTATAGTTCTATCATTATTTAATACTAATTCTTCTATTGAAGATTTTAACCCCTTTAAATCATTTTGTGGTATATCTTCTACTACTTTAATATCACTCATAAAATCCTTTCTCAACCCCTTGAAAAAGATTATATTCATTTATAATTTTTAGTCAACTTGACAAAAAAATTAAATTGTGCATTAAAAAAGTAGCTTGCGCTACTAATAATTTTCTGCTTTAATTTCAAAATAACTTTTTGGATGATTACATACCGGACATACTTCAGGGGCTTTCTTACCAACTACTATATGTCCACAATTTCTACATTTCCAAATTCTATCTCCATCTTTACTAAATACTAAGTCACCATCAACATTTTCTAGTAACTTTCTATATCTTTCTTCATGTTCTTTTTCTATTTTGCCTACTTCTTCAAACAAATATGCAATTCTATTAAATCCTTCTTCTTTAGCCTCTTTAGCAAATCTCTCATACATATCTGTCCATTCAAAATTTTCACCATCTGCTGCTGCTTTTAAATTTTCACTTGTAGATTTAATATCTCCGCCTTCTAATAATTTAAACCACAATTTAGCATGTTCCTTTTCATTCTCTGCTGTTTCTAAAAATATAGCAGCAATTTGCTCATATCCCTCTTTTTTAGCTTTACTAGCAAAGTAAGTATATTTATTTCTTGCTTGTGATTCACCTGCAAAAGCTTCCATTAAATTTCTTTCAGTTTTACTTCCTTTTAATTCCATAACTACCTCCATAATAATTTTATTATATATTAAATTATTTTTCAAGCATGCTTATTGCTTTTAATACACCTATCTTACCATATTGATATGTAAGAGCCCCTTGTTGATACGCAATATAAGGCTCTCTTATTGGACCATCACAAGATAGTTCAATAGATGAACCTTGAGTAAATGAACCAGACGCCATTATAACTTCATCATCATAACCAGGCATATCCCAAGGTATAGGTATTACATTTGAATCTATTGGAGATGCACTTTGAATACCTTGGCAATATTTAATTAGTTTATCTTTATCATTAAATATTATATTTTGTACTATATCTACTCTTTCATCATTCCATTTTGGTTCCACAGAATATCCTAATTTTTCTAATATCTTAGATGTAAATATAGATGTTTTTAACGCCTCTTTAACTACATTAGGAGAAAGAAATAAACCAAGTAATATATCTTTATTCATATTCATAGAAGGTCCAACTTCTTTAGCTTCTCCTGGTACATTTAATCTTTCTGAACATAAATGTATTAAATCTTTTCTACCACATATATAAGCGCCATTAGATGTTATACCTGCACCTAAATTCTTAATTAATGATCCAACCACAATATCTGCGCCTACCTCAGTAGGTTCTTTTTTAGAAACAAACTCACAATAACAATTATCAATCATTACTATAGTATTAGGTGATACTCTTTTAATTAATTTAATCACTTTTTCTACCTTATCTATACTAATACTCTTTCTAGTAGAATATCCTTTACTTCTTTGTATTTCAATTACCTTTACAAAACTATTACTTAATCTTTCTTCTATCTTTTTATAATCAAAATCATCATTTAATAAATCAATCTGCTCATAATTTATATTAAAACTCTTTAGAGAACTATTATTATCCCTAATACCTATTACTTCATCTAAAGTATCATATGGTTTACCACTTATACTCAATAAAGTATCGCTTGGCCTTAGTAATGCGAATAAGCATACTGTAATAGCATGTGTTCCAGATATAAATTGGCTTCTTACTAAAGCATCTTCACATTTAAATACATCTTTATATACATTTTCAATAGTGTCTCTTCCCAAATCATTATATCCATATCCAGTAGTAGTATAAAAATGATTGGTAGATATATTATTATTTTTAAATACATTTAATACTTTTAAACTATTATACATAGATATATCTTCTACATTATCATATATATCTTTCAATTCTATTTCACATTCATTTGCTAGTTTTAATAACTTTTCATCTATCATATTATCACCCGATCCTTACTAATTCGCCACTTTTAATACTTTTATCATTATATATTTCATATATTCTCTTAGCAACTTCTTCTTTTTTTAATAATTCAGATTGATTAATTCTTTTTAATTCACTTTTTAAATAATCTGGATTCATGGAAAGTACACTTTCCGTATCAATCCAATTAGGAAGTATTCCTATTACTCTTAAATCATGATAATTTAATGCAAATGTTTTAGTAACTATATTTAATCCTGCTTTAGAAGATGAATAATCTATATTTAATGTACTATATGTATCAATTGAATCAGTAGATGAAATATTAATTATTTCTTTTATCCCATTACTAACTGCATACTTACACATCATAAAAGTACTTACTAGGTTTACTTCTAATACTTTCATAAATTCTTCCTTAGATTTATATTCTATTTCATTATCCATAGATATAGATGCATTATTTATTAATAAATCTATTTTATAATTATAAAATACATTCTTAATATCTTCTTCATTAGTAATATCTAATTTTATCACATCTACATTAATCTCATCTTTTAATTTTAGTGCACTATCAAAACTAGTATTATATCCAATTATAACTTTGTAATTATTCTTAATAAATTCTCTTGCTAATGATGCCCCCAAACCTTGTGCACCGCCAGTTATTAATACAGTTTTCATAAAATCACCAACACTATTATAGATAAAGTTACATTTTTAAGCAAGATATTTCTTGTTATATTAATACATTTGTTGTATAATCAAATGCGGAGGGAAGTATGAAAGTTATTAAGAAAGAATTACCAGAAGGAGTAAGAAAAAAATTTGATACTAAGATTGGTAAGAAAGTTAAAATATTAAATAGTTTATATTATGATAAAAAGAACAAGAAATCAAAGTAATCTTGTTCTTTTTATTTTGAATAATTAATAATTTGATTTATTATTTTATTAAATTTTTTATCTGATATTTTGTATTTAATAGTATCATCTATTTCTAATTTAGTAATAACTTTTTTATTAATTAAAAATTCTAATTGATGCATTATTGAAATTGTATTTAAATTAATACTATCCGATAATTCTTCACTTGTGCATTCATTCCCATAAATAGCAACAAGTATTCTTAAACGATTAAAATCCATAAATATTTCGTACAAATTATAAATTTTATTTACTTCACTACCCATATACTACTCCTAATTATTCTAATTACATTATACTATATTATTATCAACTTCATCATTGTTTTCATTTATAATTAGACTTTTTGTAGTTAAAAGCATACCCGCTATTGAAGTAGCATTAACTAAAGAATTAATAACTACCTCTAAAGAATCAATAATTTTAGTATTTTCAACACTTTCATATTTAGAAGTTACTACATTATAAACTTTTTTATAATTACTACTTATTATATTTTTTAATGCATCATCAGCACCAGCATTACTAAGTATTTGTTTTAAAGGTGATTTTAGTGCAATTTTATATACACTTGAATATATATCATTATTTAACTCTTCAGAAATTTTATATAAAGGTAATCCAGATCCAACTACTATTCCATTATATGCACTTGATATGGAACATAAAGCATCATCAAATCTCATCTTTTTTTCTCTTCTTTCAGCTTTTGTAGGAGAACCCACAACTATCTCTGCTGTTTTATTTTTAAGCATTGCTATATTTTTATAATAGTAATCTTTTTCATATTCATCTATTTCATTTGATAATATTTTTTCTAATTGTATAATTCTATTTTTAATTTCTTCATTTAATTCAAAACTAATTGTAGTTATATCCTTATTTATTTTTATTTGTGGAACAAACCCTAATGATTTTATATTATAAGAATCATGGTTTATACTTGCAGAAGAAATGCTAGATAAATCTCTTAATATATTTAACTGTTTAAAACCATATTGCGGATTTTTAAGAAGTATTATTTTATATCCTTCATTTATTACTAATGATAATATTTCATTTATAAATGTTTCTTCATAATCTGATGCAATAATTATTAAACTTTTATTATTTTCATTTATAAAATTTAATATAGAAGAGATTTCTTCTAATGAATAAATAATAGAATCAGATAACAATATATAACTAGAATTATATATTGTTTCATTGCTTTTTAAAAAATATGGTGACACTATGTCAGTATCAAAAGAGTATCCTTTTAAAAATCTTACATACGTATCATATTCGCCTTCTTTTATAACTATAGAATTTTTATCTTTAATTCTAATATATGTACTATATATTAAATTACCAATTTCAGTATCATTACTTGATACATTAGAAATATTTAACAATTCTTCTTTAGTTGGTTTTCTACTATTTTCTTTTAGTTTATTTATTATTATATCTTTTATATTATCAAATTCTTTTTTTAATACCATTGGGCTTATACCCTGATCTATTAATTTTATTCCCTCATTATATATACTTTGTAATAATACTAATGTTGTAGTTGTACCATCACCAACATTTTCATTAGTTTTTATAGTTGCTTCTTTTGCTAATTCTAATATTGTATTTACAACTATATCATCACTTTCTATATTTTCTGCAATAGTTACGCCATCATTAGTTATATAGGGATTCGATAAAGAATGATCTATTATTGCATTAGAACCTCCCGGACCCAAAGTCATCTTAACCGTATTACATAACAAATTTATAGCATTCTCTATATTTTTTCTTAATTCATCATTACATATCACTTTTTTCATTATCATTCACCTCAACAATATATTTCCAATACTTTTTAGGCATAAAATTCATTCTACACTTATCATTTTTTCTCTCTTTAATTCCTATAGTATTATAAAAAGCCTTCCACATATCTTCATAACAATCTTTCTTTTTTAAAATACTAATATCAATATTATTCCCATCAAGTATATAAAAATTATTTTTATCATAAATACTTATTACATTTCTCTTATTATCTTTAATTATCCAATATTCATTTTTAAGTCTTGATTTAAAATGATTTGATAGTATTAATATAATATTATTTTCAGGTTCTATTTCACTATAAAGGACACAGTTATTAAGTTCACTAAATCTTACAAATCCTTTAAATTTGTGTGCTTCATGTTTAACATATCTACTTATTTTTAAGCATTTACTAACACAATCTATATTTCTCATATACTTTATTTTATCTTTATATTTTAAACTATTTAATAAAAACTTATATATTAGTAATTCTTTATCATTAACGTTAGATAAAAATACATAATAAATTATTGTAAAAGAATCTATACCTATTTTATTAATCATTCTATCGCATAAACCATTATCTTCTTCTATAAATGGATAATATGTTTCTTCTAATAATGTTTTTAAATAAAACTCATTTTTTATATTTTCAGGTTGTATTTTATTTTTCAATAAATAATTTATTAAATTTAAAAGATCAATAAAACTTTCTTTGTATAAATATATCAAAATAAACTCATCTGCTTTCCAATAAAATCATTATTATTTTTATCTTCTAGCATCAAATTATACTCAATAAAATCCCTTTTAAAATTATTATTATCTATAAAATATTTACCATTACAAGTTATAAAATACTTAGCTCTTTTTAATACAACACCAATCTTTTTTAAATCTTTAAAATCCACAGAAAAATATTTTCTACTACTAATTATTCTTTTAGCACTTGTAACACCTATACCCGGTATCTTTAATAAATCTATATATGAACACTTATTTATTTCTTTTGGAAATTCATCCAGATGCCTCAGTGCCCAATCACACTTTGGATCTATTAATAAATTAAAGTTTGGATTATTTTTATCTAAAATATCGCTCACTTTAAAATTATAATATCTAAGTAACCAATCTGCTTGATATAGCCTATTTTCTCTTACTAATGGGGGTGTATTTATAGTAGGTAACAATTTATCTTTATTAACAGGAATGTATGCAGAATAAAATACTCTTTTTAATTTGTATTTATTATACATATCTTTACTTCTATTCATTATGTCTAAATCACTTTCATTAGTAGCGCCTATAATCATTTGAGTACTTTGACCGGCAGGCACAAATTTACTACTTTTATTATCATTTACATAGGACATTATTTCACTAATTTTATTACTAGACTTATTAGGTGCGAGCAACTTTAAACCATTATCTGTTGGAAGTTCTATATTAGCACTTAATCTATCAACTAATTTGCCCAACTTATTTAATAAAACTTTACTAGTTCCCGGTATAGCTTTCGCATGTATATATCCTCCAAAATGATATTTGTTTCTAAGTAAAGATATCGTCTCTATTATTAAATTCATAGTATAATCAGGACTTTTAATTATACCTGAACTTAAAAATAAACCTTCTATATAATTTCTTTTATAAAAATTTATAGTAATCGAACATATTTCTTCAGGGGCAAATATTGCTCTTTTAATATTATTACTTCTTCTATTTAAGCAGTATTTGCAATCAAATATACAACAATTAGTTAAAAGAATTTTAAGTAGGGATATACATCTACCATCAGACGCAAAAGAATGACATATTCCACAATATGAAGTGTTTCCAATATTGCCTGATTTTCTTTTACTACCACTTGATGAACATGATGCATCATATTTTGCACTATCAGCAAGTATTACTAATTTCTCTTTTAAATCCATATGTATCACCAATATAATTATATAATAATTTTTACATATATGCAAACATTTGTTTGTATACGTGTAAAATAAAAAGTACTTTTTTGTACTTTATTTTTTTCTTATACCAATAATAACTGAAACAAATAGGAATGACTCTAATATTATTCCAAATAATGATTGAATATATATATGATACGATAACCAACATATTTCAACTGGTATACCTATTATTTTATATAATTTATTACTATCTTGCCATATTGATATGGTATATATTAAAGTCGCCATTACAGGTAATAAACTAAAAATATTTTCATAAGTATACAATGACAATAATATCATTATTACCATTATTAATATTAAAGAATCATTTTTATTTAAATTCTTATTTGCAAATAAAATATTTCTTAATACAGCAATCATCGACATTGCACATCCTATATATGCTTTTAAAAAGAAAAATCCAAGCGCAGAAAAAGTACATGCAACTATATTTAATACTAATATCAATTTTTTGCTTTTTTTAACTTGATATGTATTGATTAAAAATATATAACTTATTACTACAAATATTTGCGATAATATATAAGTATTCATACTCACCTCACAAAAAAATAACGTTGACTGGACGTTATTTCTAGTTTGAATCAACTCTAGTTTTAGTCGAACTAGGAATCGCTTATTACAGAGTTTTCTTTCTCTATATGATCATATACTTAATAGAAATAAGACCACTAATGGCATTCCCGGCATTCTCATACTTTTGATATGATAAGAAATAATTTCACAAGCAACTCTTACATTACTACAATCATTATTAATCGCCATATCTATTAAGTGACTAAATTATACCACATTCTTTTTATAAATGCAATAGTTTTTTTAAATTTTTTATTTGTTGTCACTTGTCATTCTTTTTTTAAATAAAATTACAGATATTATAAGTACTAAAAAAGTATATAAAACATATATAATTATATTCCTTGTTTCAATTATTTGCATATTATTATTTAGTGTCCCTTTTATTATATTTAAACAACTTTCAAATGGTAATATTTCACATACTTTAGAAAACATCTTACCAACTAAATCCTTAGAAAAATACATTCCGCTTGTAAAACATACTAATTGAACTATTATACTACCCACACCACCAGATGCTTTTTCACTTACCAAACTTCCAATTAATATACCAAGTGTAATAAATAATACAGAAACTAATATTGATATAAGAATTGTATATATTATGTTTATAGTAAAAGTTAAACCTAGTAAAATAGCAACTATAAAGAATAATATATCTTGAATAATAATAATTGGTATTAATGATAATATGTATCCCAATATATAATCACTAGATTTCATAGGCGAAGTTCCAAGCCTAATTAATAAAGATGACCCTCTATCTTTTGCAACTAATGTAGCCGTAAATAACGTTATAAAAGAAAATCCAAATATAATTATTCCAGGCGTAAAATTTTCTAATTTATATGCATCATCCGGAACTTTTATTTGTTGAAATATAAATAACAAGAATACCGGTAATATTATTTCAAACACTAAACTTAGCGGATCCCTAATTAATTCTTTAAAATTTCTTTTAGCAAAATTTAACATTCTCATTACAAGTCCCCTCCGGTTGCAATTTTCACAAAAGCATCTTCAAAATTTTTTGATTTTACCTTTTTAATCAATTCCTTTGATGTCCCAACATCTATTAATTTGCCATTTGACATAATTCCAATTCTATCAGATAAGCTTTCTGCTTCTTCCATATAATGAGTAGTTAAAATAATAGTTATTTTACCCTTTAATCCTTTTATTACTTTCCATAATTCTTTTCTTGCAATAACATCTAACCCTAAAGTTGGTTCATCTAAAAACAATATTTTCGGATCATTAATCAAACTTATTGCAATAGATACTTTTCTTTGCCAACCTCCAGACAAAGTTTTTGCTTTTTTATTTAATACTTCATCTAGTTTAAATGTTTTTATTAATCCATTAATTTTATCATCCTTATTTTTTATTTGATATACACCAGCCATAAATTCTAAGTTTTCTTTGACAGTTAAATTAGGTGCAATAGCAGTTTCTTGTGGTGATACATTTAATATTTCTTTAATTTTAAGTGTATCTTTTTTTATATCCATACTTTCTATAATAATATCGCCACTAGTTGGCAATATTAAACCAGATAGCATTTTAATAGTAGTAGTTTTCCCCGCACCATTTACACCCAGTAATGCGAATAACTCACCTTCTTTTATTTTTAAAGAAATATTATTTACTGCTACTTTATCTTTAAATTTTTTAGTTAAATCTCTAATTTCAATTGAATACATATTACTTATTAGGCATTATCTTATCTATAGTATCTTCTAATACTTCAGACTTAACAATAGCCATTCCTTTCTTCATATCACATAATACTATAACTGAATCTCCTGGTTTAATATCAAACATATCTCTAGCTTCCTTAGGTATTACTATTTGGCCTTTTTCTCCTACTTTAGCAATACCCGCAAATTTATCCCTCATAAAACCTCCTAGTATAACAAATCATACTTTTCATACTTATTATAATACTAATTAGTATTATAATCAATAAAAAAATAGAACCAATAGTTCTATTTTAATAATTTCTCAAAAGCATTAGCATTTAGTATTGTATTAGAAATAAATTTCCCTTTATAAAAGTTAGCCCAATTATTAATAATACATGGTGCATTCTTAGCTTTTTCTAATGAATCTATCTTTATAAAATTTAATTTTATATTCTTAGATTTAGCATAATCGCTTAATTCTTTAACTTCATATTCAACATATGGGCATTCATTAGAATAGTAAATAGTAAAATCCTTATTATCTATTTTCATAATTCTAGCACTATCACTAAATTTTGGAGTCTCATTATTATCAAATTGCAATGCCATTAATTCATAATCATTTATTGTATCTACTACTTTAAAACCAAAATGTTCAAAGAATTTCTTATCACCAATAAATGGTTTTTTCTTTTGAGATACTAATGTACATATACCACTCATTTTCTTATTTTTTGCATCATCAATAGCATATTCTAGTAATTCCTTACCAATACCTTTTCCCTTAAAACTTCCTGCAACCCATAAGCAATAAATATATTCATAATTCTTACCATTAATAGGTACCCATGCAGTTTCTATTGGTTCATATTCAATAAATATCTTACCTCTAGCATTTAATTTCCTAAACACATGCCCAGCTCTTAATTTGCTCTTAATCCATTCCTTTTTCTTATCTGCACCTTCTTGATGTTTCGGATCACCTATTGCACAACATATATGTTCATCATCAATATTATTTAAATCTAAATTAATATATTCATTCATAATTTAACTTCTCCTTTTTAATAATTCTTTAAACATAATTCCATGTGATTTTAACATTTTATTATTATTTATCAAATCATTTATTTCATCAATAGTCATATACTTTACATATTCAACCTCTTCTTTTTGCAAAACAATATCATCAATATTGATGTTCTTTTTAACATAAAATAAAAATCTTAAGGGTTTATCATATAACAAAAAGCCATAATCTTCTATTTTATCATTATCAATGTTAATTCCCAATTCTTCTTTTACTTCTCTTTTTATAGAAATTAAAGGTGTTTCCCCACTATCAATATGACCGCCAGTTGAAGAAAATTCTCCACCTTTTTCCTTAGATGTTTTTTGAATTAAAAATTTACCATCATCATTTTCAATAAAAATTACAGCAACGGCAATATGCTCATTTTCATTTAATATTACATTTTTTCCTCTAACAATTGTTCTTCCTGTAGTTTTACCATCATTATCATAAATATCCAATAATTCCATAGTATAATCCTCTTCTATTAAAATTATAACACAAAAAAAGAACTAT
>CACZSX010000083.1 GCA_902783915.1 uncultured Erysipelotrichaceae bacterium
GCTCTAGCCAACTGAGCTAATTCCCCAAGACAAGTAGAATTATAACACAGTATAATTCTAGTGTCAATTGTTTTATTTTGTTTCTTCTATTATTTTTTCTATTTTCATACCATATTCTATAGACTCATCATATACAAATTCTAATTCCGGTATTACTCTTAATGGTAATTTCCTTTTACAAAGAATACTTTTTATATAACCTTCTGCATTATTTAAATCATGTATTGCTTTATTTTTCTTTTCAGTATTAAATACTGAACAATATACTTTAGCATAACTCAAATCATCAGCAAGTTTTACAAACGTAGCTGTAGTACCAACTATATCAACATCTCTTATTTCATTATATAAAATATCATTTATTTCTTTTAGTAGTAGATTAGCATATCTTTCTGTTTTTACTTTCATCTTTTAATTTCCACCATTTCATAAGATTCAATAACATCTCCCTCTTTTATATCACTATAATCTACAAGAGTTATACCACATTCAAATCCTTGTTTTACTTCTTTTACTGAATCTTTTTCTCTTTGTACAGAATTAATACTTCCATCATATACTACTACACCATCTCTAAGTAATCTTGCTTTACTATTTGCTTTAATTATTCCATCTGTTACATAAGAACCTGCTATAATTCCCACTTTAGAGAATTTAAATAATTTCCTTACTTCTGCTTCTCCTAAAACTTTTTCTTCATATTCAGGATCTAACATACCTTTCATAGCTTGTTCTAATTCTTCTACTACTTTATAAATAATATTATGAAGTCTTATGTCAACATTATATTCTTTTGCTAATTCCTTAGTTTTAGAACTTGGTCTTACATTAAAACCAATTACTATAGCACTACTTGCATTAGCTAAAACTACATCGCTTTCAGTAATAGTACCTGTTCCGCTTCTAATTACATTAGTTTTAACACCTTTTACGTCTATCTTTTCAAGTGCATTTTTAACAGCTTCTTCGCTACCCTTAACATCTGCTTTTAATACTATATTTATTTCTTTAACACCACTTTCAATCTTAGAAAATAAATCATCAAGTGTTAATGAATTAGTATTCATATTTTGTTTTTGTTTAGCTTTTTCTTTTCTTGTATCAGCTATTTGTTTAGCTTGTTTTTCTGTTTCAAAAGCCATAAATTTATCACCAGCACTTGGTATTTCATTTATACCAGTTACTTCTACTGGAGTACTAGGTAATGCCTCTACTAAATCCATTCCTAAATCATTTTTCAAAGTTCTTACTTTACCAAATGAAGTACCTACTACTATAGGATCACCTAATCTTAACGTACCATTTTGTATAAGTAAAGTAACAACTCCACCTACATTTTTATCTAATTTTGCTTCTATTACAGTACCCATAGCATATCTATTTGGATTTGCTTTTAATTCTTGCATTTCTGCAGTAAGAATTATTGTTTCTAATAATTCATCAATACCCTCACCTGTCTTAGCAGATATTTTAACAAATGTAGTATCTCCTCCCCAAGATTCTGGAGTAAGACCTGCTTCAGTCATTTCTGTTAATACTTTTTCTACATTAGCATCTGGTTTATCTATCTTATTTACCGCAACAATTATAGGTACTTTAGCAGCTTTAGCATGATCTATTGCTTCTTTTGTTTGAGGCATTACACCATCATCTGCTGCAACTATTATTATTACAACATCAGTTATAGCTGCACCTCTTGCTCTCATTTCAGTAAATGCAGCATGTCCTGGTGTATCTATAAATGTTATTTTTTTACCATTTTTTTCAACTTGATATGCTCCTATATGCTGAGTTATACCACCTGCTTCTCCACTTACTACACTAGTTTTTCTAATTGCATCAAGTAAACTTGTTTTACCATGATCAACATGACCCATTATAGTAACTACTGGAGGGCGTGGTAATAAATCTTCTTTTGAATCATTAATTTCTAATTTTTCAAAATTAGCAGCATCCATTGTTTCTTCTTTTTTTAATTCTTTGTTGTAATCAATTACAACTAATTCAGCATCATCAAATGATACAGTACTATTCAAGTTAGCCATAACTCCTAAAGACATAAATTTCTTTATTAAATTAATAGGATTTTCATTTAATTCATTTGCTAACATTGAAAGAGTCATTCCCTCTTTATATACAATCTTATTATCTTCTTTATTAGGCGCATTTGATATTAGTTTTTCTTTATGCTTGTACATTTCTTTTTTCTTATCTTTAAAATCACTAGCACTTACTAATTCACTTTTCTTCTTTAATTTTTGTACCTTTATAGTATCGAATGTACTTTTCATATTAGATACAATTTCTTCTGCTTTATCTTCTAATTCTTCTTCTTCATAAGATTCATAATCAGCATTATCTAGGTCTATTACTTGCTCTTCTGATAAAACATCATCTTTATTACTAATATTAAAGCCAAGTTCTTTACATTTACCTAATATAACATCGATACTTCTATTTACATCAATTGCATATTCTTCAACTGTCATCATATTACACACCTTCTTTCTAATTATTTATTATACTTTTTAACTCCTCATAAATAGTATATGGAACTTCTACTTCCAAGTGTTTATCTAATACCTTAGATTTCATAGCTTTATCTACTACAGCAATATCTCTCTTAATATATGCTCCTCTACCATTTTTCTTTCCAGTTAAATCTATTTCTACATTATTCTCTGGTGTTCTTACAATTCTTATTAAATCTCTTTTATCACATTTTTCTTTTGTAACAACACAACTTCTCATAGGTATCTTTTTCATACATCACCTATTCAAATCCAATATTAATACCAGATTCCCTTAACTCAGCACTTGTTTTAACATCTATTCTATATTTAGTTAACCTTGCAGCAAGTCTTACATTTTGACCCTTCTTACCTATAGCAAGTGATAATTGATCACCATCTGCAACAGCAAGTGCAACATTCTCTTTTGGATCCATAATTATAACATTAACTTCCTTAGCAGGACTTAAAGCATTCTTAATAAATGTAACTGGATCCTTATCATATAATACTATGTCCAATTTTTCCCCATTTAATTCTTTCATTATTCTAGATATTCTAGAACTTTTTTCACCGATACATGCTCCTATAGCATCTACTTTTGGATTATCAGAATATACTGCTACTTTACTTCTACTACCTGGATCTCTTGCAACACTATATAACTTAACTATACCTTCAGCAAGTTCTGGCACTTCAAGTTCAAGTAATCTTTTTACAAATCCATAATGAGCTCTTGATAATAGTATTAATGGTCCTTTACCTGTATCTTCTATCTTAGTAGCATATACCTTAATAGATGAACCCATTTCTATCTTTTCTCCTGGTATTAGTTCTTTCTTAGATAAAATACCATGAGCTCTACCTAAATCAATATAATAATTTGAAGCATCTTCTCTTGATACTTGACCAACAAGTAATTCATCTTGTTTTCCTTCGAATTCACTCATAATACTATTTCTTTCAGCTTCTCTTATCTTCTGAGTAACTACTTGCTTTGCAGTACTTGTAGCAACTCTACCAAAATCCTTTGGTGTAACCTCAGTTTCAATAGTCTCACCAACTTTAATACCAGGTACCATCTTTTCTGCATCTGGAAGTAATATCTTACTATCAGCCTCTTCATCTTCTTCACTAATTTCATCTACTACATGAAGAACACTAAATACTTTAATTTCACCAGTATCTTTATTAATATCTACTCTTACATTAGTCTTAGAATCAAAATTCTTTTTATAAGCACTAGTAAGAGCAAGTTCCATAGCATCAAATATTAAATCTTTTTCAATACCTTTTTCCTTGGCAACTATATCAACTGCTTTAATAAATTCTTCCTTATTCATTATTTCCTCCCTTTTCTATTGAAGATATATCTAGTATATAAGACTCATCAATAAAATCCCTTTCATCCAATATAGGATTAACTATATTAGTAACTTCTACACAATCATCAATATTTATAAATGGTTCTTTATCTATAAATATTCTTAAGAATAACGTGCCATTTTCTTTCTCTAATTTTACTTCTTTAATTTCAATACCCAAATCATTAATAGGTTTTGAAATAGCATCTTTAACTTTACTTTCTATACTCATATAACCTCCAATTAATAGAAAGAGCAGGACTTTGTCCCACTCTTCGTTGCTACTTGTATTATAACACATAATATTTAAAATACAATAAAAAAAGAATAAGTTATTACTTATTCTGTTTTTTCTGATTTAACATAATGATAGTTATCATCATATGTATTCTTTTCAAATGTATGTTTCAAGACTCCAACTTCTTTTTCGTCTTCCTTTGTATCTTCTTCATCAATTGTTATAATATGCTCTTTAAACTTTTCATAAATATATAAATGGCTACTATCTTTTTCTGCTTTTATTAAATTCGTCTCATAATATGATTCTTCTTCAAATTCACGATAATAAACAGATAAGTATTCATTGGTATCTTCTTTATATATACATCTACTTTCATATGGACCATTGCATTTAAAATCTTTTGCTTTATATGATCCTTTACCAAATAATGTTTCAACTGCATTTTTTATATCATCACCATTTATTACACTTATAGTAATACTAGCACTTTTATTGGTAGACTTTTTGTCATCCCATTCTATTCCATTACATAACCATTCGTTCCCTTTTTCTTTTTCAATATAATCAGCATATAATACGCATTCTTTTGATTTAATTAAATTTTTATCAAATATTTTTGCATAAGCTATATCATTCTTATGTTCTAAAATATAATTTAATTCTTTATCAAATTCACTATTAGCAATTCTTTCATTACTACTTATGTAACCATAATACTTCTGTATAACAGCATCTGCTATATCAACATCTTCTACTTTTGTTTCTTCCTTTTCTTTTGGCTTTTCAATTGGTTTTTCATACATACCAAATTTATAAAATGTTAATACTCCTACAAATATAATTAATAACACCACTATTGCTATAAGTATTTTATTAAAAATTTTTTCCATTTTACTCTCCTTTATTCTACCTATAGTATATCAATTATACTTTTTTATTTCAATAGAAAAGAATAAGTTATTACTTATTCTCCTAACTCTACATTATGATATATATTTTGTACATCTTCTACATCATCTAATAGTTTTAATAATTTCTTAAATGTTTCTAAGTCTTCCCCTTGTAATGTTACTTTTTCTTTAGGTAAAGTAGTTATTTCATCTACATCAAATACTACATCTTTTTTATAATCTATTATTGCATTTTTTATTTTAAATAGATCTTGTGGGTTACCATATAGTGTTACTGTATCATCTTCTATTTCTATTTCTGCATCTACTTCCCCATTAATAAGCGCTTCCAGTGTTTCATCTTCAGTTAATCCTTTAAAACTTAATACACATAAGTTATCATACATATATGATACAGATCCAGAAACTCCTAATTTGCAATGTGCTTTTGAAAATGCTGCTCTTACATCACTTACTGCTCTATTTACATTATCTGTTAAGCAATCTATAAGTAATGTTGATGAACCCGGCCCAAATCCTTCATATCTTAAACTGTCATATGATTCATCTACTCCACTATTTACTTTATCAATAGCTCTATTTATTATATCACTTGGGACTTGTTCCTTTTTTGCTTTTTCTATTAATCTTTTTAATGTTGGATTAGCATCAGGATCAGTACTCTTTTTAGCAGCACTATATATTTCTTTTGCATACATTGCATATATTTTACCTCTTGCTGCTCCTGTCTTTTGAATTGATGCTTTTCTTACTTCATAAGCTCTGCCCATAATATCACCTCAAACCAGTTATATTTTACACTTTTTTATAAGCCTTTTCAACTGCTTTTTTATTCTAAATTTATATAGTGCATATATTATTGCTACTATTATTAATAATAATACTATCCATAGACTTAAATTATTATTTACTTTTTCATTACTCCAAATACCAAGTTGTGAAACTTGTGCTTTCTTTTCATGAACCTTTAATATATCTACATATTTATATTTAGCATATAAATATGCAACTTTACCATATCCATTTTTTATTATTTCATCATTTAATAACTCATCATCTACATATACCCAAGAAAGTACTCTTCCATATTTATCAGTTTCATTACTTTTTGAATCATATTCAAGTTCTATTTTTTTTGCATTTTTAATTTTATTACATGTATAATTGCTTGCCTCTTTAGCATAATATTCTTTTTTATTTACTTCTGGAGTATCTACTGCTAGTAATCTTACTGTTATTTCTTTCTTATCTCTAATTACCTTAATAGTATCTCCATCTACACATTTACTATATTTAACTTCTTCTTTAGCATAAACAAAAAAAGGAAATATAAGTAATAATACTAATATTAACTTTTTCATATTTTAATACCAACAAGTACTTACATCTATGTTTTGAGATAAAGGTGTTGGATTAGGCATATCTAATCTTATATGTAATGGTAATTTAAATGCTACTCCAAATGCCATACAATTACCTGGTTGTAATACTTTAAATTTATCTACTATTTCTTCTGTAACATTTGGTACCATTTCTTTAATATATACTAAATCTTTTGGATGTTGCATTCTAAATACTAAGAAGTTTGTACATTGACTTATTGCTGTTTCACTTATTTCTGACGGTCTTTGACTTATCATACCAAGTATTACTCCGTATTTTCTTCCCTCTTTAGTTATTCTTTCAAATATATTATAACCAAGTATATCTATATCTGAATCGTTTTGAACATATCTATGTGCTTCTTCAAGTAATATATGTACTGGGAATGATGATCTACTCTCAAGTGCTAAAGAAAATTCAAATAATTGCTTTGATATTATTTTTACTAATACTTTTGCAAATCTATCATCTACATAACTTATATTAAAATCTATTATTTGTACTTTTTCACCCAATCTAGTATGTACTAAATCATGTATAAATTGTTCTTTTGTAACATAATTTTCATAATTAAAATATTCTTTATAATCACCATTTATTAATGATTCTAATCTTACTTTTAATACATGGTTATCATCATATACTTTATTACTCTTTAATATACCTTCTGATATAAGTGCAAAATCAAATGCTTGATTTAAATTTTCTAATGTATACGGATATGTACCATCTGGCAAAGATAACTCTAGTCCTTCTTTTATAAATGAATTAAAGTATTCACCTATTAATTGCATTTCTGGTAACTTACCATCTTTATCTATAATTAAACATTGTCTTAATGGTCTAGTCCATCCAGGTACTACTACTTTACTATCTAGATTTAAATCTTTCGTACTAAATTGAGTAAGTACTGCAAATATCTGATCTCTTATTTGAGATGGTGTACCACCACTATATAATAATTCAATTAATGCTCTTGCAACTATATCATTTTTATAAGTTATTATTTCACTTTCTTCTTTTGCAAAAATACTTACTAATTTCAATGCTTTTTCAATAATTGGCAATTGGGATGCTTTTGTAGCACCAAGAAGTAATGCATAATCATCTACATCTAATAACCATAGTGGTATTTTTAATAATTCAGTTCCTGCTTCTTGAAACTCACCTGTCCTAGTAGTATATATTTTTACTACTTCTCTATTTGGCATAATAAATGCTCTATTATATTCACCATATGCATCAAATAAGAAGAAATTTGCATTTTTCGGATAATTTTCTTGCATAAATAAGTTTTGTATTAATCTAGTAAGTCCATGTGATTTACCACTACCTGTATTACCTAATATTGCGAAGTGATTACTAAATAAATCATTAGATTTTGCAAATATTTTATATCCATTATATTGAGGAAGTGTTCCTATATACACACTTTTTTCATTAGTATTACCAACTATTATAGGTAATTCTTCACTTTTAATTATCCTACAACTTGCATTATAAGATGGTTTTTTTGAAATACCTGGAACAAACTTATTATTAATAATCTCACCAACTAATAAGATTTCAGCAATATTTTTATCAATTGAAGATATTTCGCCAATTATAGTTTTACCTTCAGTATCAAATGCCACATGAAAATTAATAATATCCTTTTTTTGATTATCATCAATTGTTAGTTCAATTGTTACAGTAGATCTTCCTATTTCAATTACTTTTCCTATCATTTTACACCCTTCTTCCTTTATTCTTTGCATATAAATAACTCTTTATATTTACATTATTAATACTTTTTCTTATTTCTTTTTCAATTTCATCAAATATTGATGCATTCATAATTGATAATAATACACTATCATTAAATGAATCATTATCTTTTAAATATTTATTTAATAATTGCTTTTTAAATGATTTGTAAGAATCTAATACATATGCATATAATGCATATCTTTCTAATATACTATTATCTAATGTGGATATGTTATTATTTTTACTATCTAAATAATTCTTAAATTCTAACCAATTTTTATATTCACTGATTGACTCATCACTAATATTTTTCAAATCATTAGTTATTACACTTAATATTGCTGTTATTAAAAATATTAAAACTGCTATCAATATATATTTAGTAAATAAAATATTATAAATTGCTATTATTAATGATATTGCAAAATAAAATACATAATCCTCTATTATCTTTTTTACTGATTTAAAATATTTATCTTTTATACACTCATATTCACATGTAATCTTCCATTCTTTTAATACAATTGATAAATACCCTATATTCTTTTTACACATTTTTTTAATATTAGACAATGATACATTTTCAGTATTTCCTAATTCTATAAATAATATTTTTTTAACGCTTTCTTCATTTTTAGTTAAAACCTCATCTTTTACTTGATTATCAATAAAATAATATTCACTATTACTTCTTTTTAATGATATTGAATTTTTTAATATAAGTTCAAATATTGTACATATAAATGATTTTGAATCTACTTTTCTTTTATACAAATATCTTATATGTGATGCATAATTATCGTTAGGTGGATATTCTAATATTTTTTTAGTTATTATTTTCTTATCCTTAACAATCAACAATTTAATTATTTGATAAATTGTATATATAGCCCATACAATGGTTAAAGCAATAGTTACACTATTTCTTATACCATCAATATAAGCTAATATCAATGTTAAAACTACTATAATTATTTTCATATCATATTACAAACTTTGGTACATAGCTGTTGTACAAAAATCTCTTTCAGTTTTATATTCACCACATATTATACAAGGATCATAATTGTTACTACCATTTTTCTTAGTAACTCTAACAAATGCCATACATTCATCGCCACTCGAATTATCTAAAATTTTATTCATATAATTTTTTGATACCAATGTATTAATAGTAATGTACTTTATCGGTTGATAACTATCAGGTCCAGAAAAATCACTATCATACTCAGCATAATCCTCTGCTGCTTCTAATAATTGTTTTTCTTTAATTTTATAAACTTTTAAATTGTTATCTTTTAATAATTTTATAGTATTTGGAATAAATAAAACTATTATAGTACCTAATATTACTATTACTGCTAAGACTTCTATTAAAGTAAACCCTTTTCTCATATTCTCACCTATTATAAGTATATCATATTTTTTTTATTATTGATATAAAATATTATTATTTGTTTAACATATATTTTTAATGTATAATGTTAATGGTGATATTTATGTTTTTGTATAAAATTGCAAGACCAATTGTATATTTATTTATAAAATTATATAGACCTACTTATATTGGACTAAGTAATATCCCAAAAGATGGCGCATTTATATTAGCAGGTAACCATACATCTAAACTAGATCCAATATTAGTAGCTAGTTCTACTAAAAGATGTGTACATTTTTTTGCAAAAGATAGTTTATATAAGGGCATTAAAAAACCATTATTTAAGGGATTAGGTATTATACCTGTAAATAGAAGTATTAAAGATAGAAACTCATTAATTAAAGGAATTGAATGCCTAAATAGTAATCATGTAGTTGGTATATTCCCTGAAGGTACTATAAATAGAACTAATAATATCATTATGAATTTTAAATATGGTGCAGTAAAAATGAGCAATGAAACAAATACAAAAATAATACCATTTGCTATTAAAAATAAATATAAATTTTTGAAGAAAAGTGTTACAATATTATTTGGTACACCTATAATTGCAAAAGATGATTTAGAAAAAAGCAATAAGTGTTTAGAAAATAAAGTAAAAGAACTATTAAGTAAGGATGTGTAATATGAATTTTTTATTAGATAGAATTGATGATTTAGTAAATCTTTTTAAAAAAGATGATGATAAACCTTGGTATGATTTTTATGGTAATAATATACCTCATACTTTAGATTATCCAGAAGGATCTATATATGAAGCATTTCATAATGCTGCAAAAAAATATCCATTATATAAAGCTTATTCTTATTATGGAAAAACAAAAAGATATATAGAAATGGATAGACAAGTTATAGAAATTGCAAAAAGTTTAAAAAGTATAGGAATTAAAAAAGAAGATAGAGTTACTATATGTATGCCTAATACGCCTGATGCAATAATAATGTTTTATGCAATAAATTTAGTTGGCGCTGTTTCAAATATGATTCACCCATTATCTAGTGAAAAAGAAATTGAATTTTATTTAAATAAAAGTAAAAGTAAATATCTATTATGTTTAGATATGATATATCCAAAAGTTGAAAAAATAATAGATAATACAAGAGTTAAAAAAGTTATAATTTCTAAAATTACTAATGGTATGTCTTGGCATATAAAAACTATATATAATTTAACTAATAAAGCTACTAAAATAAATTATAATAATAAAGTTATATCATTTAAAGATTTTAAGAAAAATGGTAGTAAATATACTGGCGAATATAAAGAAAGAGTTAGAAAATATGATGAGGCTGTAATTTTATATAGTGGTGGTACAACAGGAGATCCTAAAGGTGTGGTTTTATCTAATATGAACTTTAATGCGAGTGCTACTCAATGCTTTAAAATGGTTGATCCCGCAAAAGCAGGCGATTCTATATTAACAATTATGCCAATATTCCATGGATTTGGGCTTGGAGTATGTGTACATACAGAACTTACATCTGGTATGAATATAATATTAATACCTAAGTTTAATTCTAAAGATTTTGCTAAATTAATTAAAAAATATAAACCTAGATTTTTAGCAGGTGTTCCTACTATGTATGAAGCTCTAGCAAATTCAAATATAAAATCTAAAACGTATTTAAAATCAGTTGGTAATGCAATATGTGGCGGGGATGTTTTAAATGAAACCTTAAGAAAAAGAGTTGATACATATTTAAAAGAGCATGGTTCAAAAGCTAATTTAAGAGTTGGATATGGTCTTACAGAAAGTGTATCAGCATCTTGTGTGACACCTAGATACTATTATAAAGAAGGTGGAATTGGTATTCCATTCCCAGATATGACATGTAAAATAATTAAAATTGATTCTAATGAAGAAGCTAAAGTTAATGAAGATGGTGAAATATGTATAAGTGGTCCAACTGTCATGAAAAGATATTTAGATGATATTGAAGAAACTAAAAAAGTATTAAAAAGACATGAAGATGGAAAACTATATTTACATACAGGTGATATTGGTTACATGAATAAAGATGGATTATTATTCTTTAAATCTCGTCTTAAAAGAATGATTATATCTAGTGGATATAATATATACCCACAATATATAGAAAAAATAATAATGAGTCATCCTGCCGTAGAAACTTGTACAGTCATAGGAATACCTCATCCATATAGGCAACAAGTACCGAAAGCTTATATAGTTTTAAGAGAAAACTTTGATGATACACCAAATTTAAGAGATGATATTGTTGAATATTGTAAAAAATCAATTTCTAAATATTCACTACCTTATGAATATGAATATGTTAAAGAAATACCTAAAACTAAGGTTGGTAAAGTTGCATTTAACAAGTTAGGAAATAAAAATGAAAAATAAAATACTATATTATATATATAAATATATACTTTCTATACCATTTCTTATTTACTATAGACCAAAATTTGTAAACAAACACTATATACCAAAAAATGGTCCTATAATAATATGTGGTAATCACAAACATTTATATGATCAATGTTTACCGATTATAGCAACTAATAGAATGTTACATTATATGGCTAAAAAAGAATATTTTGATAATAAAAAAGTTGCATGGTTCTTTAAATCAAGTGGTTGCATAAGTGTAGATAGGCAAAACAAAGAAGAAGCACATAAAGCTATGGAAGAAGCTATTAGATTATTAAAAGAAAATGAAGCTATTGGAATATTCCCAGAAGGTACAAGGAACAAAACAAACGATTTATTATTACCATTTAAAATGGGAACTGTTAAAATGGCAAAAGAAACAAATGCTACAATAGTACCTTTTGCTATTACAGGAGAATACAAATTTCTTAGAAATAAACTTACAATAACATTCTTAAAACCATTTAAAGTAAAAGATATGGATTTAGTGGAAGCTAATGAAAAACTAAGAAATATAATATTAAAACAAATAAAAAATACCAAATAGGTATTTTTTTATATCAATAATTCTTTAATAAAATTATCCATTTTATTTTTTATAACTAATAATAAATTATTTAGTTCTTCAATTTTTTCTTTATACTCAACATATATTGGTATACTATTTAACTCTTTTTCTTTAGATTTTAATTCTTTTTCTAAATCAATAGATGGCGTTTTTACTAATTTCTTATTTAATGCCTTTATATCTTCTATTAATAATTTAATATCTTCATTTCTACTTATTTTTAATTCTAAATCTTTATATTCTTTATATATATTACTATCTTTAGTAGAATTAATTAAATTATTAATTTCATCTATTACTTTATTATTCATATATTTCCCCATCTAAACTCCAAGTTTTAACAGATGTAATTTTTACATTTACAATCTTACCTAATAAACTAATATCTGCTTTCACATTTACTAATTTATTAGTAGTTGTATAACCAGATAACATACCTTCTTTTTCACTTTTAGAATCTAATAATACACTTACTACTTTATTCTCTAATTTTTCATTAGATTTCCTAGAATAATAATTTACTAAATCATTTAATTCTTGTAATCTTTTCTCTTTAATTTCTAATGATATATTATCTTCCATCTTAGATGCAGGTGTACCTACTCTAGGAGAATATATAAATGTATATGCTGAATCATATTCACATTCTTTTACTATACTTAATGTATCATTAAAATCTTCATCAGTTTCATTAGGAAATCCTACTATTATATCTGTAGTTAAACATATATTAGGAATATTCATCTTTAATTTGTGAACAAGTTCTAAATAAGACTCCCTTGTATATTTTCTACCCATTAATTTTAATATTCTATTACTACCACTTTGAACCGGTAAATGAATATATGGTAGTACATTAGGATTATCTCTTATAACTGATATCATATCATCTGTAAAATCCCATGGATGACTAGTTACAAATTTAATTCTTTCTATACCAGTTTTTGCAACATCAGAAAGTAAATTAGCCATATTATAATTATAACCTTCTATATCTTTACCATATGCATTTACATTTTGCCCAAGTAATGTTACTTCTTTATACCCTTCTTTAACTAATTCTTCTACTTCTTTTATTATGTCTTCTTTTAATCTACTTCTTTGCTTACCTCTTGTATATGGGACAATACAATAAGTACAGAATTTATCACATCCATACATTATATTAACCCATGCTTTAAATTTACTCTCTCTTTTAATAGGAATATCTTCTACAATATCCCCTTCTTTACTCCACACTTCAATCTCTTGTTTATTATTATCGATTACCCTTTTTAATATATTTGGAAGTTCATGAATATTGTGAGTACCAAATACAAAATCAACATATTTATGTCTAGACATTATTTCACTTACTACAACTTCTTCTTGAGCCATACATCCACATAAACCAATTAATAATGGCCTAGATTCCTTTATATGTTTTAATCTACCTAACATACCAAATACCTTATTATGAGCATTTTCTCTTATTGCACATGTATTTAAAAGCACAAGATCTGCATCTTCTATATCTAATCCTTTAGTAAACCCCATTTCTTCTAATATAGCGCATATATTTTCAGAATCTCTTTCATTCATTTGACATCCATATGTTTTGACCACATATTTCTTATTCTTACCAATATTTTTTAAAGATTCATCTATTTTAAAATTTCTTATTATATCAACTTTACTACAAGTTCTTTTTCTTGCATCTACCAAATTAGGTGTTTTCATAATATCACTTCCGATAGTATTCTAACAAAATATGTAAAAAAAAACAACTAAGTTGTTAAGACATATCACAATCGCTTGTCTTAGTTATTGTTATTTCAATATCTTCATAACCTTTAGTTGCACACCAATCACCCATTTGAATACTTATTCTAGTATCACCATCTTCATTAGTTTGTACAATACCGTAATCTGGTTTATCGCCATCATAATTTAATCTAGGATCTAATACATTCATAGATTCATAATAACTATTTTCAAGTGAATATATTGAATTAGTCCTTATTATTGCATAAGCCGTTGCTTCTGTAGCTTTTCTTCTAGAATCATCCATAATATTTGTAATACTTACAGCTGCTATTACAATTATTACTCCAAGTATAACTATTACTGCTAATAATTCTAATAAAGTAAATCCTTTTTTATTCATATTACACCTCTATAAACTACAACTATTATTAACACTTAAACTATGAACACTTAATTCAGAATTAAAATTTTTTAATCCACAATAATCACTATTATGTATTATAACCTTAGTTTCACCATTTGAATTAACTTCTACTGTTCCAGTTAATGTCCCTGTTTTACTTGATAATTTTAAATCAACATTATTTAACATTATTTTATTGTTTTCTATATTATATATTTTATTACTACTATTTAAACTACCACCATAGTTTTCTTGATAATGTATTTTAACTAATTTTATTATTGAATTTATATCTGTTTTAAAAGTACCCTCTTTACTTACTGATATTATATCACTTATTTTAGGTATTGCTATTACTAGTAATATTCCTAAAATAACTATTACTGCTAATAATTCAACTAAAGTAAATCCTTTTTTATTCATAACATCATTCCTATTCTACACATATAGTATACACTAGTTATTTTCTTTAATCAATATTAATAAAAAAAGTCATTACGACTTTTTAATTTTATAACTATCTTCTAACGTAAATTCTACGTTTTCATCTATCCATTCTTTTCTTGGTTCTACAGCATCACCCATAAGTATACTTACTCTTTTTTCTGCTAATACTCCATCAATTATATTTACTTTTATTAAACTCCTTTTGTTAGGGTCCATTGTTGTATCCCATAATTGATCAGCATTCATTTCACCAAGACCTTTATATCTTTGAATATTAGTATAACCTGTTTTTTCTTTTAAATCTTCATTAGTCCATATATATTCACTTTTACCTTTTGGATAATCAAGTTTATACAATGGTGGCATAGCAATATATAATTTACCAGCCTCTATTAATGGTTTCATATATCTATAGAAGAATGTTAATAATAATACTTGAATATGAGCACCATCATCATCAGCATCGGTCATTATTATTACTTTATCATAATTACAATCCTTTATATTAAAGTCATTACCTACACCTGCTCCTATTGTATATATCATCGTATTTATTTCTTCATTTTTAAATATATCTTCTAATTTTGCCTTTTCAGTATTTATTACCTTACCTCTTAAAGGAAGTATAGCCTGGAATGTTCTATCTCTACCTTGTTTAGCTGATCCACCTGCTGAATCACCCTCTACTAAGAATAGTTCATTCTTATTTGGATTTTTAGTTTGAGCAGGAGTAAGTTTACCACTTAATACTCTTTCTTTTTTAGTACCACTTGCTTTCCTTGCTTCATCTCTAGCCTTCCTTGCAGCTTCTCTAGCACTTTTCCCTTTTAATGCTTTATTTACTATATTTGTAGCAATTTCTTTATTTTCTTCTAAATAAAATTCTAATTTTTCACTAACTATACTTTCTACTACGTTTCTAGCGATAGGGGTCCCTAATTTACCTTTAGTTTGTCCTTCAAATTGTAATAAATCTTCTGGGATTTTTAACGATATTACAGCTGTTAACCCTTCCCTTACATCAGTACCTTCAAATGTCTTGTCCTTTGCTTTTAAGAAATTATTACTTTTTGCATAATCATTAAATACCCTTGTTAAAGCAGTTTTAAAACCAACTTCGTGACTACCACCATCAACTGTTTTGACATTATTAACAAATGATACAATATTTTCAGAATAACTATCTGTATATTGCATTGCTATTTCTACATCTATTCTATCTTTTACGCCATTAAAATTAATAACTTTATGTAATGTTTTTTTATCTTCATTTATATATTCTACAAATGATTCAATACCATTATCATAGTGAAATTTTTCTTGTTTCTTATCTTCTTCATCTATTACTTCAATTGTAAGACCTTTTATTAAAAATGCACTTTCTTGCATTCTCTCACAAATTGTAGTAAATGAGAATGATGTTGATGAGAATATATTAGCATCTGGCATAAATCTTACAGTTGTACCAGTTCTATTAGTATTACCTATCTTTTTAACAGGAGTTACTACGTGCCCACCATTTTCGAATCTAATAAAATATTCTCCACCATCTCTTTTACTAGTTACTTCCATCCAAGTAGACAATGCATTAACAACTGATGCACCTACACCATGAAGTCCTCCAGATACTTTATATCCACCTTCACTAAATTTACCACCAGCATGAAGTACAGTGTAAATAACTTCCATAGTATTTTTACCGCTTTCATGCATTCCAACAGGTACACCTCTACCTTCATCAGATATACTTATACTTTTATCACTATGAATAATTATTTTTATATAGTTACCATATCCATTAATTACTTCATCCATAGAATTATCAACTATTTCCCATACAAGATGATGTAATCCTCTTTTATCAGTAGAACCAATATACATACCCGGGCGTTTTCTTACTGCTTCTAACCCTTCTAGTATTTTAATTGAACTCTCATCATATTTTGCTGCCATACTATTCTCCTTTTAAACAATCACTTATATTTTACCTTAAAAATTATTTTTCTTCAACAAAAAAGAGTTAACTAACTCTTTTAATATTACTTAATACTTTCCTCTTATCTACATTATGTGAACCTATTGCATCGCCAAAATCTGTTCCAGTTACATCTACTCCATCTAATAAACCAATAAATCTTACATTATTAAAAATACAATTTTTCATTTTTTTACCATATATTTCTTGAGGATCTATTAATGCACCATAACTACCTGTAAAATCTGTTCCTTCTATAGATACATCTTTAAAACTACCTACTAATCTTACTGAATTTAATATAGTATTCTCTAATGCTTTACTTCTTATAGTTTGTGGATTAATAGTAATATCACTATATACTCCTGTAAAGTCTGCTCCTCTTATTAAAGCATCATCAAAAGATCCAATTACTATAGTATCTGATAACTTAGTTTTATATAAATTCTTATTATATATCTTATCTACATCTATAACAGCATTCATACTTCCTGTAAAATCTGTCTCACATATCATACAATTATCAAATGGTCCACAAATAAATACACCTTCTAACTTTGTACCCATTAAATCTTTATCCTTAACATCTTGTGGATTTAATTTTATACCATAAGTACCTGTAAAATCTGCGCCTCTAATTGATACATCTTTAAAATTGTTTTCTATTACCGCACCACTTAATACACAATAATCAAGTTTTTTATTTCTTAATACTTGTGGATTTATATATGCACGTGTATAAGCAAAATTTGAATATGTAATATCAACATCATAAAATGATCCTACAAACTGAACATCTGCAAATATACATCTAGATAAATTCTTATCATATACTTCTTGTGGATCTATAGTAACATTATGTAATTTACTAAAATCTATTCCGGATAATCTTACATTAGCAAAAGATATTCCTTTAAAATCAATTTTTTCTAATGATTCCATAGGAAGTGCAAATACTTTACCATCACTAGTTTCTTTAAATAAAACCATTTCTGCATATTCTTTATCTAATTCTAATAATCCATTTACCTTATTTAATTCTTTTATTAAATGCCTTCTAATTCTATTAATTTTTCTCATCAAAACTCACCCTAATAATGTCATTTTTATATACTTTTTTATTACAAGGAATTTTCACTATTTCTTGTGGATGTCTTGCAATATCTATTATATTACCATCTTTATCCTTAATATAGTCTATTTTTAAATTAAAATCCTCTATATTAGGTCCAAAAATAGTAACCATATCTCCTTTTTCAAAATAATTTCTTTGCTCTAAAATTATTTCTTTAGATTCTTCATCATAATCAAGTACTACTCCTAAAAAATCCTTATTAGACACTTCATCTCTATTACTATAATATTGTTCTTCTACTCCTGGTTTTTTATCAAAAAACTGAACAACAGAATCTCTATTTGCACATCTAAATAATTCATATGTTAACTTATCAATATTTTTTATTTTACCAGTTTTATAATATTCATCTATTGCTTTTCTATATACATGAAGTACTGTTGCAACATAATATATAGAACGCATTCTACCTTCTATCTTTAAACTAGTAATACCCATATCAATTAATTCACCTATATGTGGAATTAAAGTTAAATCTTTGACTGTAATAGCAAAATCATTATTAGTAGATAATTTATTTTTATATTCATCATATAAATCAAAATTCCATCTACATATTTGACTACATCCACCTCTGTTGGAATCTCTATTAGTAAAGTAATTAGAAAGTACACATCTACCACTATAACTTACACACATAGCACCTTGTATAAACACTTCAATATCTACAGGACACTTTTCTAATATTAATTCCATATCCAACTTAGATGTTTCTCTTCCTAGTACTACTCTTTTAGCACCTTCTTCATACCAAAAATTACATACTTCATAGTTTAAACTATTTTGTTGAGTACTTATATGTATTTCAAGATTTGGCACAACTTCTTTTATTAAAGATATTACTAATGGATCAGATACTATTACTGCATCTACACCTATTTCATATAATTTAATCAAATATTCTTTTAAACCATCGATATCTTCATTATGAAAAACTATATTTACTGTTACATATATTTTTTTATCTAATTTATGAGCATAATTACATGCTTCTTTTATTTCATCAATACTTAAATTAGTAGCATTCGCTCTTAAACTATAATCTCTACCACCTAAATATACAGCATCCGCACCATACATAAATGCCCATTTAACTTTTTCTAAATTCCCTGCTGGTGCTAGTAATTCTATTTTTTTCATTCTTTCACCTTAAATATACTTTCTTTAAATAAAAATCCAGTAAATACATCTTTCTTATCAAAAATCTTACCATTTAATGCTTCAATATATTCATCTACTACCTTATTAAAATCCTCTTCTTTATGCATTAAACTATTTAATATTATATAATCTATATCTTTTAATTCATTAACTACATTTATACCATTTAATACATCCTCAGTAATAAATGTATTACCATATTCTTCATATATTGGATAATACCTATTACTTATTTTTTCATACATATAATATTTATTACTATTACATTCTTTATTAATATGTTTTAAATAATTAGTAATTAGCGTTCTAGAAGATTCAAATATTGGAATATAACCATATAGATATACAAATATATTCATATTAGTACTCTTCTTTATAGATATAAAATCACTAACCATTAATTCAGTAGACAAAAGTGCTCCAGTACATCCTTTTTTATTCCAATAATTACAACTATAACTATTAGTAGGCAAATGATTAGATGCCCAAATAAGATTTAAATTTAAATTCAAATCCTTATTTAATTTATAAATACATATATCTTCAAAAAGTATTCCACTTATATTCATCTTAGATAAAGATATTAATATATTCTTAATACTATCTAACTCATCATTATGAATTGGCTTATTAATAAATACATATAATTCCTTATTAGTATTTATATTCTTAATATCATCTATATCTAATTTTAAACTTTGAAATATGGAGAATCCTTCTATACCAACTATAAATCCACCAATATTTTTTTTATCTAATTCATATAAATGATGTAGATTTAATGGTTCAACTAAAATCTTCATAAAATCACCAAAGTGTATTATATCATAAAATTAAAATTAATCAAAAAAGACAACTATTTGTTGTCTTGTAATTTGTTTAATATATCTTCTATTATATTCCATTCTTTTTCTGTTTCAATTGGTCCAAGTACAGGATTTTCTTCAGTTGGATCAAATGTAGATGCATATACTTTTTTATTTCCTTCATTATCAACTGTATTATCTGTATAAACTATGTAATTTTTACCAGTTTCATCTGATTCAAAGGTAAATAATGCATTACATGTTATTTTTTCACCTTTATCATTAAATATTTCAAATTCATTATTGATTTTCTTTTCTTCCATCATATCCTCCTTTATCTAAATAACTTTGTAATATTACATTAGCAGCCATTTTATCAATTACTTGCTTTCTTTTTTTTCTACTTACATCAGCATTTATTAAAATACTCTCTGCAACTTTAGTAGTAAGTCTTTCATCTTCAAGTACAATTGGTAAGTTAAATATTTCTAATTTTTCTTTAAAATCTAGAATCATTTGTCCTCTTTCTCCAATTGTATTATTCATATTTTTAGGAAGTCCTAGTACTAGTACATCTATCTTTTTTTCTTTAATTATTTTATCTAATTCATCTATTAAATAATCAAAATTATTATCATGTCTTAGTATTGTAAGAGCATTTGCAATTATTCCAGTTTCACTAATAGATATACCAAGTGTTTTAGTACCTAAATCAAGTCCTAAATATCTATAACTCATTTCTTACACTTTCTAGGATTTCATCTACTTTAGATGAATCAGTTCCTCCACCTTGACCAAATACACTAGAACCTCCTCCATTACCATTACTTCTTGCTGATGCTTCTTTTATTAATGAACCTGCATCTAATGTATTTGATTTACATATGAAGTTAACATTATTACCTTTTACATTAGCTATAAATACTAATCCGGAATCAATCTTATTAAACGCATTATCTACTAATGTTTTAAGTACATTCATATCATAATCATTTACTTTTTTAATTAATACTTCTTTATCATTAATATTTTCTATATTATCAAATTCACTATTATCACTTACTAATTTTTCTTGCTTCTTAATATTAAATAATTTATCTAATTCTTTTACTTTATCTCTTACCATTTGAACTTCTTGTTTATTGTAAAGTATATCTTTATAATTTAATGGATTTGAATTATCTATATGTACATCAAAATCAAGATTAATTCCTAATTCTTTTGCTTCATCTATTATAGATTTTGCTTTAGTTAGAAGTTTTATCATTTCATCATTATAAGGCTTAATTACTTTAAATAATTCTCTTTCTATATTTGTATCTGTAGTAGCTTCTATTCTATATACATTTGCTCCTTTAGATTCAATAGATATAATTGCAAATGATTTAATATCTCCAACATTTCTAACATGAGTACCACCACATAATTCAACTGAATTATAAAGAGTTACTACTCTTACAATATCATCATATTTTTCATCAAACATGTGAACAGCGCCACTCTTTTTAGCATCTTCTAATTTCATTATTTCAGTATGAGCATCCACATTAGTTTGTATCTTTTCATTAACTAAATTTTCAGTCATAATAACTTCATTATCAGTTATCTTATTCGGATATGTAAAATCAAATCTTAAAGTACTTTCTGATACTTTAGATCCTGCTTGAGTTACTTCATAATCTAATGCTTCTTTTAATGCTTGATTTAATAAATGAGTCGCAGAGTGATTCTTTGCAATAGCTTCTCTTCTTTTTACATTTATTCTTGCTGTTACTTTATCATGTACTTTAAGTGTTCCTTCTTCGATATTAACTATATGTACATGTTGTTTATTAGGAGATATTATTACATCTACTACTTCAGCTTTTAAATTTTCATTATATATAAAACCTGTATCTGATACTTGTCCACCTTTTTCTGCATAGAAAGGAGTTTCTTTCAATATAACATATCCTTCACCGGTTAATTCTTTTACTAATTTATCTTCTTTAATAAGTGCTATTACTTCTGTATCAGTTTGATAATCATCATAACCAGTAAATTTACTTTCTTCTTTAAATTTTAATAAAGCCTCATTTTGTA
This sequence comes from uncultured Erysipelotrichaceae bacterium, assembly GCA_902783915.1. Lineage (GTDB taxonomy): Bacteria > Bacillota_I > Bacilli_A > RF39 > UBA660 > CAG-1193. Next base: position 22,316 of record CACZSX010000083.1, read on the forward strand.
CATTCATACTAGCTTCATCTCTTCTTGAATTTCTAGCCATTTCTTTTTGGTTTTGCATGCATTCATCAAATTCATCTTTATCTACTTTATATCCCTTTTCTTTTAAGTATTCTAAAGTGAGTTCAAAAGGAAAACCATATGTATCATATAATTTAAATGCATCGGCACCAGATAATTTCTTATCAGTAGAATGTTCTAACATTTCATTAAGTTTCTTTTCACCACTTAATAATGTTTTTTCAAACAATGTTTCTTCTTTGCTAATTACTTCTTTTATATACTCTTCTTTTTCTTTTAATTCAGGATAATAACTACTCATAGTCTCTACTACCGGGTGTACTAATTTATCCATAAATTTACCTTCGATACCAATATTATGACCGAATCTAACTGCTCTCCTTAGTAATCTTCTAATTACATATCCTCTTCCTTCATTTGAGAATACTGCACCATCACCTATTGCAAAAGTAAGTGTACGAATATGATCTGCTATTATTCTAAATTCTCTTTGATTCTCATATTTTTTACCACTTAAATTTTCTATTTCCCCAATTATTAAATCAAACAAATCTGTATCATAACTTGATTCTACACCCTGAAGTATACAAGTCATTCTTTCAAGTCCCATACCTGTATCTATATTCTTACTAGGTAGTTCTTTATAATCTTTTCTTTCTACTCCTTCTTTTGAATTAAATTGACTAAATACATTATTCCATATTTCAACATATCTTGAATTATCTATTTCTTCTTGTAATAATCTTATACCTAATTTATCTGGATCATAGGATTCTCCTCTATCATAGAATATCTCAGAATCAGGTCCACATGGTCCTTCACCTATTTCCCAGAAGTTAGATTCCAACCTTACTATATGAGTAGGATCTACTCCTTCTTTAACCCATAAGTTATATGCATCATCATCATCTTTATACACTGTAAAATATAATTTTTCTAATGGAAAACCAAAATACTTTTCATCAGTAAGTAATTCAAAAGCCATATGTATTGCTTCTTCTTTAAAATAATCACCTATTGAAAAATTACCTAACATCTCAAAGAAAGTATGATGAGTATTATCTCCGACACTTTCTATATCATTTGTTCTTATACACTTTTGTGAGCTAGTCATTCTTTTATTTACAGGAATCATAGAACCATCAAAATATTTTTTTAGCGGTGTTACTCCAGCATTATTCCAAAGAAGTGTAGGATCATTAAGTATTAAAAGTGACGCACTTGGCATTATAGAATGTCCATGTTCTCTAAAGTACTCTAAATATGTTTCTCTTATTTCATTACTTGTCATATGTCTCATTACTCATTCACCTCAAAATCTTCTTCTTTACCATCTTTTACTATCTTAGCCACTAATTCTTCTGCATTCTTTATTTTTTCTTCACACACTTTAACTAATTTCATAGCATCACTATATTTATTAATAGCGTCATCTAAATTAACATTGCCACTTTCTAATTCTTTTACTATTGTTTCTAATTCTTCTAAATTTTCTTCAAATGATTTATTCATACTTCCTCCTTATTAATTACTTCTGCTTTAATACTTCCATCTTTCAATCTAATACTTATTTTATCATTTATTTCTACATTTGTAATACTTTCTATGCATTTATTATCCTTTTTTACTATTCCATATCCTCTTTTTAATGCATTTAATGGATTCAATAATTCCAATTTATTTATATTGTTATCAATTTGATTAATATATTTATCATATATTATCTTTGGATTAGTAATTACATAACTATTTTTTAATTTAAATAATTCTACTTTTTTATCAGTTAATAATTCATTAAATGTATTACTAAGTTTTAATTTGTTCATATTTAATATTTGTAATTTTATATTATACATATTAATTGGATTAATTAATATATTACTAGTTTTTATTTTATTTAATAATATCCTGTAATTATCAATAATACTTAATATAACATTTGTGCATCTATTTTGAATAGAATCTATATTTTGAGATATATCTAATATATTAGGTACTGCCATTTCTGCTGCTGCTGTTGGTGTCGCTGCCCTTTTATCAGCAACATAATCTGCTATTGTAAAGTCTATTTCATGACCTACTGCACTTATTATTGGTATTTTTGAATTATATATTGCTCTTGCTACTACCTCTTCATTATAAGCCCATAAATCTTCAATAGATCCGCCGCCTCTTCCTACAATTAGTGTATCTATATTTCCATAGTTATTAGCTGCTTCTATTTTCTTTACAATATCATCTTTTGCACCTACACCTTGCACAAGTGATGGGAAAAGAACTACTTCACATAATGGATATCTCCTATTAATAGTAGTTATTATATCTCTTATTGCTGCACCAGTACTTGCTGTTACTACACCTATTCTTTTTGGAAATTTAGGAATAGGTTTTTTCTTTTCAGTATCAAATAAACCTTCTTTATACAATTTATCTTTAAGTTCTAAAAATTTCTTATATAAGTCTCCACTACCAGAGAGTTCCATAGATTCAATATATATTTGATAAGATCCACTTGCTTCATAAATACTTATTTTACCAATAGCATTTACCATATCTCCATCTTTAAAATTATTACCTACTTTTAAAGCAGTTCCTTTAAACATAACTGCAGATATTCTACTATTTTCATCTTTAATAGTAAAATAACAATGACCACTAGGCATTTGTACTTTAAAATTAGATATTTCACCCTTTATAAATACTTTGTTAAAAAATGAACTTGCATCAAATTTCATTTTAATAATTCTATTTAATTCAGTTATAGATAAATATTTAATATCATCCATAATTACCACCATAAATATTATAACATAAAAAAAGTTAAGTTTTAACTTAACTATTATGCTTTTTTTCTATAAATTTAACAATTAAATATACTATATACGCTCCCAGTGATAGAGTTAATATATATATGAGTAAAAATAACAAATATGGTACTTTATCATATATAATATTAAATACTGGTAATGTACTTGAAAAATAAGGGCTTATATAAAACATATTGAATGTTTCATTACCTATAAATCCAAGTTTATAGAATGATATATCTAGTGTAAGCGCAATTAATACGCATACTATAAATACTTTAAATGAACCAATAAAGTTATCTTTAGTAGGTTTTATTTCGTTCATTAACAAATATATTGATAAAACAAAACTTCCACAATGTAAGTACATAGTATGTATATTTATTAATATCTCAGATACAAAGCAAGAATCAGGCATAAGCATTGTTGCAATACTCCCTAATATTGTATAAAAACAAATAAATGATAATAAACAATCTCTTATTTTATTTTTCTTTAAAAATAAACATATTAAACTTACATATATAGGCATTGTACATAATTGAAATGGTGCACTATACCAAGAATAACTCCAAGTATGTGTATCAATATTATATGCCCATGATATTTGTTTTAATAATTCTAATATAAAAACTATTATTCCATAAATACTTAATACTATCTTTAATTGCTTTTCATTATATTTATTTCTTAATTTATATAATATAAATATTGCAATAAAAGATAATATTATCCACATTATATGAAACCATCCATATGGAGTAGGTCTTCTCATTTCAGTTTGTAAAATCTCTATCATATTATCACCAATTATAGTATACAATAAAATCTCATTTATTAAAATAACTAAGTTGTTGACACCATATATGTAGAATGCTAAAATTTAATTAGGAGGAACTATTATGATAATAAGTGAAGAAAAAGATGGTGGATTATTAATATATGATAACCATACACCTATTGGGAATTTAGGTGTTGAAGAATTACAAAGAATGATAGATTACTATGTTAATCTAATAAATACATTAAAAGAAAAAGATAATAGTATTGTTGAGGGTAAATTTGCTGGTTCTGGAACTGCAAATAAAGAGCCAAGAGTTGGTGCAGGTTTTTTCTATGATGGTACTATAAAATATGGAACATATTCTTATAATGGTGAGAAAAAAACTCATAAGTTAACAAATGATGAAATAAAAGAGATATCAAGTAGATTAAGGCAAGTAGAAGCAAAATTAAGAAAAAAACAATTTATAAAAGAATCTTTAGAAAAATTAAATCCTTTTAATAGCAAAAAAAAATAATCTAAATGATTATTTTTTATTTATCTTTCATTATACTATCAAGTACTGCATTAATCATATTCTTAACTTTATCATCAGAATATTCTTTAGCGAGTTCTACAGCTTCATTTATACATACTATATCTGGTGTATCTGTATATAAAAGTTCATATAAACCCATTCTAAGTATTGCTTGATCTGTTTTACCAAGTCTATCAATAGTCCAATCTTTTAAATACTTATTAGCTATTTTATCTAATTCTTCTATATTATCCTCTACACCAAATACTATTGTATTTACAAAATCATTTTCTACTTCCTGTAATTCTTTTATTACACTTTTTATATCGTATTTTATCTTATTTGATTTATATACACTTATTTGATATAAAGAAGTCATTATTACTTTTCTTAATTCGCTTCTATTTTCAGCCATATTATCACCACACTTAGTAATTATATCATATTAATTATTCATTTTCTACTATTTTACCTACGTCTATCCATTCTTTATAATTAGAATACTTTTCTAACTCTTCTATACTTAATTTTATAGCACTATTAGAGCTTCCACATGCTGGATATACGTAATTAAATCTTTTTAAAGATATATCTAAATATACATCTATATTATCATTTATAGCAAATGGACATACACCACCTACTTTATGACCTACCAAAGGTTCTACTTCATCAAATGTAAGCATTTTAGCTTTTGTATGAAAATATCCTTTATACTTTGAATTATCCACCTTAGTATCACCTGCAAATAATACTAATATTACTTTATCTTCTAATTTAAAAGATAAAGTTTTTGCAATAAGTGCTTCTTCACAATTTAATCTTTTTGCAGCTTCCTCTACAGTAGCACTAGAATCATCAAATTCTATTATTTTATCTTCCATCCCAAATTGTTTAAAATATTCTTTTACTTTAACTATAGACATATTAATCACCTAACTCTTTTTTTAATTCATATATTGTATTCAATGCTTCAATAGGAGTCATTTCAAGTGGATTCAATTCTTTTATTTTGTTTTCTATTTCACTTTCTTTTGGTTCAGAAAGTTCAAAAGATATTTGACTCTTTACTTCAACATTTTTATTTTCATAACTACTTAATATTTCATTTGCTCTATCAATTACTTTATCTGGTAAATTAGCAAGTTTTGCAACATGTATACCATAACTTTTATCTATAGAGCCTTCTTTTATTTTATGTAAGAATGTGATCTTACCATTTTCTTCTAATGCACTTACATGTACATTCTTTATTTTCTTAAAATGACTTTCTAATTTAGTAAGTTCATGATAATGAGTAGAAAATAATGTCTTACATTTTATATTATTATGTATATATTCTATTATTGATTGTGCAAGAGATAGCCCATCATATGTAGCAGTGCCTCTTCCAAGCTCATCAAAAATTATTAATGAATTTTTAGTAGCATTAGATATAGCTGCGTTAGCTTCTTTCATTTCGACCATAAATGTAGAATCACCACTAACCAAGTCATCGGATGCTCCAATTCTTGTAAATATCTTATCAAATATAGGAAGCGTGCAACTAGTTGCTGGTACAAAAGATCCTATCTGAGCCATAATAACTGTTATTACTAATTCTCTCATATATGTAGATTTACCAGCCATATTTGGGCCTGTTATTATTAATATATCTGTATCCTTATTCATAACTATATCGTTAGGTACAAAAGTAGATTCTAATACTTTTTCTACTACTGGATGCCTATTATCTTTTATATCTATAATTCTTTCATCAGTAATAATAGGTCTTACATAATTATTCTCTTCAGCAACTGTAGATAAAGATTGTAATACATCTATTTCTGCGATTATTTTAGCAATATTTTGTATTCTACTGATATAAGTTTTAACTATATCTCTTATTTCAACAAATAGATTATATTCTAAATTAATAATTCTTTCTTCAGCGCCTAATATAAGTGCTTCTTTTTCTTTTAATAAAGGTGTTACATATCTTTCACAATTAGCAAGAGTTTGTTTTCTTTCATAATTATATTCATCTTTAATTAAAGATATATTACCTTTAGATACTTCAATATAGTATCCAAATACTTTATTATAACCAACTTTTAAATTCTTAATACCTGTTCTTTCTTTTTCCTCATTTTCCATCTTTAATATAAAGTCTTTACCAGACGTTTTAGCAAGTTTTAATTCATCCAATTCTTTACTATAACCAGTCTTAATTATGCCACCTTCTTTAATTGTAACAGGTGCATCTATATCTATACTTCTATCTAATAAATCATATAAATCTGGTAATGTTTCTAAATCAGAACGAAAATCTAATTTAGTTAATATATTCTTTATATCAGGTAATACTTTTAATGAATTTTTTAGTTGTAATAAATCCCTACCATTGGTATTACCATATGATATTCTTCCAGATAATCTTTCTAAGTCATATACTTCGAATAATAATCCTTTTAAATCTTCTTTTAAAATAAATTCTTCTAATAACTTTTCAACAATATCATATCTCTTATTTATTTCTTTTTTATCCACTAATGGACTTTCAATATAACTTTTAAGTAACCTACTACCCATAGCAGTCTTTGTTTTATCAAGTAACCACAATAATGAATAATTCCTAGATTTTAATCTTAAACTTTCTGTTAATTCAAGATTTCTTTTAGTATGAATATCCATCTTTAAATATTCATTACTTTTCTTTATTACAACTTTTTGTAAATGACTTAAACTTCTTTTTTGAGTATTTAATAAATATGATAATAAATGCGTAATAGCTATTTTATATCTTTCATCATTAACATCTTCATAAATATAACTATAATCATCTGTATTTTCTTCTTCATTAAAAATACTTATATTCAATTTATATTTATTTTTTAATATACTTACAATATTTTTATTAAAATCATTTTTTAATACTATTTCATTAAGACCCAAAGAAAGGACTTCAGATACTAATCTATCTTCATCTTCTTCTATCATTAATGCATTAAATTCACCAGTAGATATATCTGTATAACTAATTATATAGGCATGATTTAAATCAATAATATTTCCAATATAATTATTACTCTTCTCATCTAAAAACTCACTATTCATCATAGTACCTTTAGATACAATTTGAAGTACTTCTCTTTTTACTACTCCTTTAGCAAATTTAGGATCTTCCATCTGCTCACAAATAGCAACTTTATATCCTTTATCTATTAACTTCTCAAGGTATATATTAACTGCATGATGAGGTACTCCACACATTGGTACTCTTTCATCAAGCCCTGCATTTTTACTAGTTAAAGTAAGTTCAAGTTCCCTTGATGCAGTATAAGCGTCTTCAAAAAACATTTCATAAAAATCCCCAAGTCTAAAAAACAAAATTACATCCATATTTTGTTCTTTAATATTAACATATTGTAACATACCAGGAGATAATTTACTCTTATCTACATCAGTTATTTTCATACCATCACCTACTACGAATTTCATTACATTTTATTATAACAAAAAACAAGATATATTTCTATATCTTATTTCATATTTGGATAATCTATTTCTTTTACTAATACACTCTTTATTGTATTTATATCAGATTCATTACCTCTTGTTTTAACACATATATAATTTGATGTATGACCAGTTATTATTCCATCTTCATATGTTTCTACTAATATATCTAATTTTTTATTTATAAACTTAGTCATATAATTTATTTCTAATTCTTTAGATAATTCAAGTATCTTTCTTACTCTTAATTTTTTAATAGATTCATCTACTTGATTATTCATTAAATCTGCAGGAGTACCTTTTCTTCTTGAATATGGGAATACATGTACTTTAGTAAAATTAACTTTTTTAATAAACTCATATGTGTCATTAAAATCATTATCAGTTTCATTGGGGAATCCTACTATCAAATCTGTTGTAATAGATATATCTGGTCTTATACTTCTTATTTTTTCTATTTTATTATAAAAATAATTTGTATCATATTTTCTATTCATTAATTTTAATATCTTATCACAACCTGATTGTAATGGTATATGTATATGATCTACTATTTTCTTATTTTGTAATACTTTCATAAATTTATCATCTAATTCAGTTATTTCAATAGATGATATTCGTATTCTTAAAAGTCCATCTATTTTACATAATTCAGTTAGTAAGTCACTAAAATCATAATCATATTTATCTTTACCATAATGACCAGTATGAATACCTGTTAATACCACTTCTTTATATCCATTATTTACTAAACAATTAACTTCTCTTATTACATCTTCTTTTTCTTTGCTTCTTATTCCACCTCTTGAATATGGAATTATACAATAAGAACAAAAGTTATTACATCCATCTTGTATTTTTACAAATGCTCTCGTCTTTGTTTCAAATTTATCTAATTCCATAGGTTCAAAACAAGTTTTCATAATATTATCTATTATTGTTTTATTTTCTTTATTTTTTATATATTCCTCTACTAAATCTACTACTTTAGATTTATTACTATTACCTATAATTATATTTACTCCAGGAATACTCTTTATATCTTCACTTCTCACTTGACTATAACAACCCATTACTACAATTATTGCATTAGGATTATTTCTTACTGCTTGTCTTATAATATTTCTACTCTTTTTATCACTAGTATTAGTTACTGTACAAGTATTAATTATGACTATATGAGATTTATCATTAAAATCTACTATTTCATATCCTCTTTTTTTAAACATATTCATAATTACTTCAGATTCATATAAATTAACTTTACAACCTAAAGTATAAAATGATACCTTCACACTACCACCTCCACTAAATTATAACATACATTTGGCATAGCGGTTATTATATCATAAAGTATTAAAAAAACAACTTATAAGTTGCTTCTAAATCTCTTTAATGAATTTAAATATTCTTCATTTCCTTCTTTCTTTGGTTCAGTATAAATTGATGAAAATACTTCTCTTTTTTCTTCTTTAACTATTGGTATTCTTCCAGTTTGATAATCTTCTTCATCAATCACTAAGAAATCATCATCTACTTTA
>CACZSX010000084.1 GCA_902783915.1 uncultured Erysipelotrichaceae bacterium
CATTATGTAAGTTTAATTAATTATAATAATTATTGTAAAGAAAACTATGTAGATATCAATAATATTTTTAAAGAATTAGAAGAAGAAAAAGAAATAAAAAGACTCGATGATTTATATAGAGAAAACTATTGTGAATGTCATTATTTTGAATTAAAAGATATCCCTAATAAAGATTTTATAATAATGGGTAGATTAACTCATCATAATACATGTCCATATGTAGAACAATTAGTTTATACAAATAATAATGAATTAATAACAGGTTTTGATAGTAAAACTGTAATAAATAAAAATAATGAGGTGATTTTATGAAAATAACAATTCCAGATGAAGATAGTGTTGATTTTAGAGAAGCAGAAATGACAGATTTCGCGGTATGTACATCAAAATATTCGTTTGGAGAATATGATAACAAAAAACCAATTCATTACAATAGTTTTTGGAAACAAAAAGATAATGGCCAACCACATTACGTTAATAGTTGCCATGGTGATTATTTATATAAACCAGATGATTGGTGTGAAAGTAAAAGAAGAGGCCTTAGACCTGCATTAGTAAAAGATAATCTAGGAAACTATAATCTAATAGGAATGAAAGGTGATTCAACAATAATAGAATATGGCTATTATCCACAAACAATCGTACAAAATAATAAAAGAATAGAATTAGAACGTCTTTATAATTCTAATAATTTACAAGCAAATGGAAATTTCTATACAATTGATTCTAGTCCAAAAAATTCAAATCCATTAGATTTTAAACCCTTAGTTTTAAATGAATATTCATACGAAGGAGAAAGATATGTAAGATTAGTAATTAAGGAAGATTCCATAACCCTATCAGACAATAAAAGCTATCCTGCAGGAACAGCTTTATGGTTCAAAGTTGAACCAATAACTTGGTCATATAATAATAATAATAATAATCAAACAGGCGAATTTATAGCGGATAAGATTTTATTAAGTAATATCTTATTCTCAAGAATGGGAGTTTACTATTCTAAATCAGACTTTCCAAAAACTGAAATGTATAAGTATTTAAATAATTATTTTGATCCTGAAATTCACCAAGAAAAAACTATAGAACATGATAATGAAGAAATAATAGATAATCCTTTTTTATTTGACTATGACTCAGTAGATGAAGAAAGTATAATTAGAGGAGCAATTGAAGCAGATATCCCTATATTTTTACATGGAAGAACAGGAGAAGGAAAAAGTTCAAGAGTTAAACAGATAGATCCAGATTGTCAAATTATTTATTTAGGAAATACAAGACAACCAGAAGAAATATTAGGAAAAACTGTTTATAATTCTAATGAAGATAGAATGATAGATAAAAAACCAACTTGGTTAGAACAATTAGAAGAAAAATGCGCAAGAGAGCCAGATAGAATACATATATTATTCTTTGATGAATTATCACATGCGCTAGACTCAATACAAGGATATGTTTTCAATATTATTCAAGATCGAGAAGTAAATGGAAAATGGAAACTACCAAAAAATGTTAGAATAGTTGCTGCCGGAAACGAAGTAGAAGAATCATATACAGCAAATGATTTAACTGAACCACTATATCATAGATTTCCTGCTCATGTTAAAATTCATACCACAACTCAAAAATGGCTAGAATGGGCACAAAGTCATAATATTCATCCAGCAGTATATACTTTTATCGCATACATGTCTAACAATGAAAACTCAGACATACTAAGAAGTAGATATAAAGACTGTGTAGGAAAAGAACATGCAACAAATCCTAGAACTTGGGAAAAAGTCTCAACTGTATTAAAAACAACTAATATGCCAAGAATGTTAGAAGCATTTATAGGATCAGATTTAACAGATTATTTTATTGCCTTTGCAAGACAAAAAATAATAACAGTAGACGATGTAATAAATAAACGTTACAGCACAACTGATGTTAAAAATATGAATTCATCAAGAAAATATGCAACTATAATATCATTATGCTCAGTAGATGAAGAACATCTAGATACTATTAGAAAATTTATAAAAAACTTATTAGGTGCAGAATTTCTCGCAACATTTGATAGTTTATGGATTGGAAACGATAAAAAAAGACTAGAAATTATACAAGAAAAATCAATGAAAGAAAAAAGGAGGTTTTTTTAATGGATGATAAAAGATTAGAAATATTAAAAGAATTCCTTGAAAAAAACATCTCAGCTATATTATTAGAAGACGTAACATCAAAAGTATTTGATGATGCAATTGTCTTAGAATCAAATTGTAATAGAGATATTTTAACTGGTCATTATGATGAAAATGGAAACTATAAAGCACCAGAATGGTTTTATACATTAGAAGAAAATGTTAATAAAGGAAAACCTTTCCTAGTAATAGAAAACATAGATAATATTCCAGAAGAAGAACAATTAAAATTTTTAGAAATAATCAAATATAAAAAAATAAGTACTTTTGAATTACCAAAAAATACAATTACTATTGTAACTTGTAGAAATCCAAAAGAAAAACCAATCGCAGAAGAAATATATACGCTTTTAGCACATATTTAAGGTGAAATATGAATATAGAAGCATTAAAAAATAAATTATTAATAAAATATCCATTCTTTGGAGCTATAACTTCTAATACAAGTTTTATAGAAAGTAAATTTATAGATACAGCTGCAACAGACGGTGAAAATCTATTATATAATCGTTCTTTCTTAGAAAGTTTAACAGAAGAACAACAAATATTTGTTTTAGCTCATGAAGTTTGCCATATAGCTTTCGATCATGTATATAGAAGTAAAGGTAAAAATCAAAAGTATTGGAATATTGCTACTGATTCAGTAATAAATGCCCTATTACAAAATGATGGATTAGATCTTGTAAAAGGTGCAATCAATATACCAGAAGCTATAAATTATAATGCAGAAGAAATGTATGAAAAACTA
>CACZSX010000085.1 GCA_902783915.1 uncultured Erysipelotrichaceae bacterium
AAAAAAGAAAGATTAAATGCAGATGTAAGTTATGAAGAGTATAAAGATGAAGAACTAAAGGAAGAAATAAAAAATATAGTTGGTGAAATGTATAGTGAGGATGAAGAAGGAAATGAAATAGATAATATTGATGTAGAAGATCCTCAGCTTAATGTAATGCTTCCATACTACAAAGAAATAGAAATGCTTGCAGGTAAAAAGGTAGAGCATTTATTTGGTGGTAAAACAATATATTCTTTAGATACTAAAACACAGGAATCATTTGATTTTGATGAAGACGGTATTAAGTATCTTTGTTATGTAGATATATATAATGAACAAGATGATGAAATAAATATAATAGAAGTTAAAGCTACTACTAGTAATAAATATTTAAGTTTAGAAGCAGGATATAGAAGTACTGCAAAAGAAAAGCATGATAAATTCTCAATATTTTATAAAGATAGTAAAGGAATATTTCATTTAAAAGAAGATAATAAGAGTTGGAATATGTTAGATGAAATGCCTGAATCCGAATATAGAAAAAAGAGAAATAAGTTATTAGATAAATATGACCCATGCGGTAAATATATATATGATTTATCTGTACAAAGAATGATTATAGAAGGAGATTTAAAACAACATAATTTTACCAATAAAAAGATTAATTATTATCTTGCAGTTTTAAATCATGAATATGTTTTTGATGGAACTTATAAAGATGGTAAGGCATATTATACAGATGATATTATAAGTATATTTGATTATACTAAGTTAACAGAAGAAGCATTAGAAAGAGTATATTTTGATAAAAAAGAGATTAATAGTTTCTTAAAAAATATGGATTTAAGTCCATGTAATTTGGGTAACTTTTGTGAATATAAAAAACCTAGTAAGTGTAAATTCTGTAAATTATGTATGAAACATATTCCTAAATATAATTCATCATTAAGTTATATGAATAATGGGTGTGGTTTTAAAGATGAATATGGTGATACTCATAAAGGATTAGATTTAATAAATGAAGGATATATTAATTTACTTGATATACCTGAATCATGGATAAAAAACCCTAATCATTTTATTCAAAGAGATGCTCTAATAACTGGTAAACCATATATTAATAAATTAAAATTAAAACAAGCATTAGATAATATTAAATATCCAATATATCACTTAGATTTTGAAACATTCCCATGTCCACTACCTAGATTTAGAGGTGAAAAGTGTTATAGGCAATCACCATTTCAATTTTCATTACACATTGAAAGAACACCAGGTGCATGTGATAAAGAACTAGATCATTATGAATTTTTAAGTAGTGATCCAGCTAAAGATGAGAGAGAAGAGTTAGTAAAGAAATTAGTTGAATATATTAAACCAGATGGAACTTTATTTGCTCAGAATGTACCTTTTGAAAAAGGTAGAATTAAAGAATTAAGTGAAATATTTACAGAATATAAAGATGACTTATTAAAAATATATGAAACAGGATCTGATTTACTTTATATAGTAAAAGGTAATAAAGATTTCTATAAATCAATTGGATATGATGAAGAAGAAGCCAAAATAGTAAACTTTTATGATAGTCATCTATCTGGATCCTATTCAATTAAAAAGACTTTACCAGTATTTAGTGATTTAAAATATGATGATCTAGATGTAAAAAATGGTACACAAGCTCTTGTTACATATGCGATGTTTAGTAGTATGTCAAAAGAAGAATTAGATTTTAAATATCATTCTTTATTAGAATATTGTAAACAAGATACATGGGCTATGGTAGTAATATTAGATAAAATTAGAAAGATGGTTGAATAATTTGTAAACTTTTGTCTAAACTATTGATTGACAAATTTAAGTATAATATTCTTAAAATAGAGGTGATTATATGATTTATCCTTCAATAGATAAACTATTAAATATAGTTGATTCTAAGTATGCTCTAGTGCATATAGTATCAAGAAGAGCAAGACAAATGCATGAAGATGGTTTCTATCAAATGAGAGAAAGAGACTATAAATGTAAAAAGAATATTGGAAGGGCACTAGAAGAAGTAGCAAATGGCTTAATACATATTAAATAGTATTAAGCTTTTTGTTTTATTTTTAATAAAAAAGAATTATAATATTTTTAAGGAGGTTATATGAGAATAAATAAATTTAAAAAAGTAGGTACTAATAAATATAGAATTTATTTTGATAATAATACATTAGTAGTTTATGAAGATGTAATATTAAAGTATAACTTATTATATAAAAAAGATATTGATTCAGATTTATTGCTTGAAATAGATAAAGATAATCTAAAAGCATCTATATATGATGTGGCATTAAAATATATAAGTATAAGAATGCGCTCTATAAAGGAAATGAGAGAATACTTAAATAGAAAGAAATTTGATAAAAAAGATATTGAAGATACTATTAATAAATTAATAAATAATGGATTATTAAATGATAAATCATTTGCTATAAGCTTTGTAAATGATAAAATACATTTAACTAATAATGGTATAGATAAAATAAGAAAAGATTTAGAAAATTTAGGAGTAGAAGAAAACTATATAAATGAAGCAATAGATAATATTGATAAAAATATATTATTAGATAAATTAAATAAGATAATTGAAAAAGAAATTAGATTAAATACTAAATTACCAATAGGTAAAATGAAAAATAAAATCATAAATAGATGTATTAATTTTGGATATAGATTAGAAGATATAAACAATATATTAGATAATTATGATTTAGTAAGTACTAGTAATATAAAAAATGATTATGATAAATTATATAAAAAATATTGTAATAAGTATGATGAATATAAATTAAAAAATGTATTAAAATCTAAATTATATCAAAAAGGATATACTATTGAAGAAATAAATAGAATAATTGACTAATGTTGTAAAGAATAGTAAAGATTTATTGCTCTACTATTCTTTTTTTGTTACAATATTATTTATGTGAAAGGATGATTATATGGGAAAATACGTTTATGCCTTTGAAGAAGGTAGTAAAGATATGAGAAATCTACTTGGTGGTAAAGGTGCTAACTTAGCAGAAATGACTAATATAGGTATGCCTGTACCAAGAGGATTTACAGTTACAACAGAAGCTTGTACAAGATATTATGAGAATGGTAAGGAAATTGGTAAAGATATAGAAGATGAAATATTTACTAAACTTGCTGAATTAGAAGCTAAAACAGGAAAGAAAATGGGAGATTTAAATAATCCATTACTTGTATCAGTACGTTCAGGTGCAAGAGCATCTATGCCTGGTATGATGGATACAGTTTTAAATCTAGGTTTAAATGATGAAGTTGCAAAAGGATTTGCTATAGCTACAAATAATAAAAGATTTGCATATGATTCTTATAGAAGATTTATTCAAATGTTTGCAGATGTAGTTAAAGGATATCCAAAATCATCATTTGAAAGATATTTTGATAAAATAAAAGAAGAAAAAGGTGTTAAGAGTGACCTTGAACTTACAGCAGATGATATGGAAGAGGTTACATTAAGATTTAAAGAAAACTATAAGGAACTTGCTGGAGAAGAATTCCCACAAGATCCAAAAGTACAATTAATAGAAGCAGTTAAAGCAGTATTTAGATCTTGGATGAATGAAAGAGCAATAGTATATAGAAGATTAAATGATATACCAAGTGATTGGGGAACAGCTGTTAATGTTCAAGAAATGGTATATGGAAACCGTGGTAATGATTGTGGTACAGGCGTTGCATTTACAAGAAATCCTGCTACAGGTGAAAAGAAATTATATGGTGAATACTTAATAAATGCGCAAGGTGAAGATGTTGTTGCAGGTATAAGAACACCTGAACCAATTAGTAAACTAGAAAGTGATATGCCAGAAGTATATTCTGAGTTTGTAAAAATTGCTAATTTATTAGAAAATCATTATAAAGACATGCAAGATATGGAATTTACTATAGAAAATGGTAAATTATTTATGTTACAAACTAGAAATGGTAAAAGAACTGCAGCAGCAGCACTTAAAGTAGCAGTAGATCTTGTATCTGAAGAAATGCTTACTAAAGAAGAAGCACTTCTAAGAGTTGAACCAAAACAATTAGATCAATTATTACATCCAATGTTTGATAATGAAGCATTAAAGAATGGTAAAGTAATAGCTAAAGGTTTAGCAGCATCTCCAGGTGCAGCAACAGGTAAAATTTATTTTACTGCTGAAGACGTAGTAGAAGCTAAAAAGAATGGTGAAAAAGATTTGCTATTAGTAAGATTAGAAACAAGTCCAGAAGATATAGAAGGTATGAATTATGCTAATGGAGTACTTACTATAAGAGGTGGTATGACTTCTCATGCTGCAGTAGTAGCAAGAGGTATGGGAACTTGTTGCGTATCTGGTTGTGGTGAATTAACAATTAATGAAGAAGCAAAAACTCTTACTACAAAAGATGGATTAGTATTCCATGAAGGAGATTTCATGAGTCTAGATGGCTCAACTGGTAATGTATATGGTGAACAAATTAAAACAGTTGAACCAGAAATAAGTGGAGACTTTGAAACATTCATGAATTGGGCTGATGAAGCAAGAAGATTAAAAGTAAGAACTAATGCTGATACTCCAAAAGATGCTATTCAAGCAAGAAAATTTGGGGCAGAAGGTATAGGCCTATGTAGAACAGAGCATATGTTCTTTGAAGAAGATAGAATATTTAATTTTAGAAGAATGATAGCAGCAGAAACTATTGAACAAAGAGAAGAAGCACTAGAAAAGATTCTTCCATATCAAAGAAGTGACTTTGAGGGATTATTTAAAGCAATGGCACCATATTCAGTAACTATTCGTTACTTAGATCCACCTTTACATGAATTCTTACCACATACAGATGAAGAAATTAAACCACTTGCAGAAAGTTTAGGAATGAGTTTTGAATCATTAAAGAAAAGAGTTGAATCATTAAAAGAATTCAACCCAATGATGGGACATAGAGGATGTAGACTTGCTGTTACATATCCAGAAATAGCTAAAATGCAAACAAGAGCTGTAATTGAAGCCGCAATAAATGTTAATAAAGAAGGTTTAAATGTAGAACCTGAAATAATGATTCCGCTAGTAGGAGAGG
>CACZSX010000086.1 GCA_902783915.1 uncultured Erysipelotrichaceae bacterium
CCTTAAAATATATATTGCTATCTTTCTCATAACCAATCGTAGTACTATCGTTATGACCAGGATACACTTTAATTATATCACAATATTTCTTTATTTTCCTAATACTTTTTCGCATTTTTTCTAAATTTCCTGTTTTTAAATCTGTTCTTCCAATAGAACCTTTAAATAGAAAATCACCAGTAAACATAATCTCATTATCTTTAAAATAATATGTAACTGAATCATCTGTATGTCCTGGAGTATATATTACTTCTATATTAAAACCGCCAATATTTAATTTCCCTTCTTTTAAATTATTATATTCATATACTGGAATATTATATTTTTCTTTTGTTTCTTCTAATGCTCCTATATGATCAAAATGCCTATGTGTTATTAATATTGCTATAGGTTTTAATGTAATATTTTTAATTATCTTACTAACTTCATCACCTGGATCAATTATTATACATTCATTCTTATTTTCAACTATATAACAATTTTCTTCTAACATTCCTACTACTATTCTTTTAACTAACATAAAACCACCATTCAAAGTATATCATATTTATACTCTAAAAGGTGGCTTTTTAAATTTTAAATGAAAATTGTTTGGATCAAAATCATACACACCAAATGAATAACTATATAATTTGTTAATTCTATCATACATTATAGCCTTATCTTCTACTTCTAAGCATTGTAAATATAAATTAATAAATTCTTCATCTGGCAAAGTATGAATTTCACTTGAAATATATTTCTTTGCATAATCTTCATCACTATATATGTTTTCAATTTTTGTTAGTGGTAATGATATAAAACCATTTATCTTGCAGTATGCACTTCTTATTCTCTCTAATGTTACAAAGTAAACAGCATAAAAAGATTTATCATCTAATAACGTACTTAAATCTTCTAATCTATTATTTATAGAAAATATTTCAAATCTATCATTTTCATCAAATGACTGTTCTATTTTAATACTATATAATCTTTTAGCATCTTCTATAAATTCACTTGTTTCACCTGTCTTATCGTAAACTATTTTGCAAGTTGCAAATTTAGTTAAATGTGAAGGATCATTATTACAAACTTCTTTTCTTGTTGATTCATATAAATTTTTTAATCCTTGAATAAAATATTCTATTCTAACACCATCTATCATAATACTTCCAATATCAGATGTATCATAATCTTTCTTTATAATCATTATGTCTAAATCAGATAAATTATTATTTGATTCCGTTATGTAGCTGCCGTAAGCAATTATTCCTATATAATCGCCTATATTCAATCCAGATATACATTTATTTATATATTCTTCTATCTTATCCATAATTATACCCCCAACAAAAAAAGACAATGTCTATTGTACAACATTTATTACCTTTTTTCAAGAATTAACTAAAATATTCCTCTTTAGTTATTGAATAAGATGCAATATCATTTCTAATACCATCTTTATCAATTATTCTACCTTTTAGTATTCCTTCATATTTCATACCAGATTTTTGCATTACTTTTCCACTACCTGGATTTAAGGTACTATGTTCTGCGAATATAATTTCAAATCCAACTTCTTCAAATAAATATTTAATTACTCTTTTTAATGCTTCTGTACCATATCCTTTATTCCAATATGCATCCCCATAACAATATCCAATTTCAGCAACATCAAATCTTAAATATCTTTTAGACGCAACATCTATAGTACCTACTAATTCATGAGTACTTTTTAATTCAACTATCCATCTATACGTATCTAAGTTTTCATAATCTTCTACCCATATTTTATATAATTCTTTTGTTTCTTCTACACTTTTATGTGTATCCCATAAAACATATTTAGCAACTATATCATGACTACACCAATTTTTATAAGCTTCATCTGCATCTTCTAATCTTACTTTCCTTAATATTAATCTCTCTGTTTCTAATTCTTTTGTACCTATATGTTTCATTATTCCACCTTAATACTTTCTTTCAAAATATTACTTAATTCCTTATTACCTTCATCTGTTAAATGTATTTTATCAGCCATATAATAGTTATCTATAGTAGTAAAATCTATAATTTTAACACCAGTAATATCTTTGTTATTTGATAATATATATATTTCATGATCTTTACATAATTCAATTAATTCTTTATATTGATCATTGTTTATTTCAAATGATGAATCAAATAAGAATACTATATTATAATCTAGCGTATTATTATTAATTGCATCTTCTAATTCTTGTTTTAATAGTTCATAATTAAAATCTTTATTTATTATATATTTTGCATTAGTAAATTCTTTTTCAATGTAATCAAATGCATTTAATAATAAGTCGTTCCCATAAAAGCTTATTTTCTTTTTATTTTCCTTATCACGTGCCTTAATCATTGCATCTTTTTTATTATTATACTCATTAACATATGCTTCTTTTATAGAATCATATATTGCTTTACTATATGCTTCTCTACCTATTTCAGTAAGATGTATTCCATCTGCTACAAAATATTCATCATGCCCTTTCGAAATTTCAGCCCAATCTATTACATAAACATTGTCATGCTTAGATGCGAAATCTTTTATATTATTATTTACATAATTTCCTTTATCCCACGTTGTAGTTATCCAAAAAATATTTCTATCTTCTATAGTATTTAAAATTTCTAATTTACACCATTCTGGACAATCACCATTAGCGCCTAATCCAAATACTATTGGATTTCCAAGCATGTTACTTACTTTTAATCCCTTTAATATATCATTTACTACCCATGCAGTTCTAGATTCTTTAGCATCAAAATATCCTTTTGGAAATTCTTTATATAAATCAGTAACAGCTCCAAGCATTACAGAATCTCCTACACCCACCAAATGAAGATTTGGAATAACTTCATCTAAATCCGCCACACCATCTTCTAAATTTTTTAGTTGTAACTCAAACTCTTCTCTTTCCTTTTCTAATTGTTTTGCATATTCTTCTTGTTTTAATTTCATCATTTCTGCATTTTCATTTAATTGCTTTTCTAATGCTTTCATTTCTGCAGTATGATCTTTTGAAATGGCATATTGATATATTCCAAATAATGAAATAATTATAATTATTACTCTTATAATCCAATTTAATATCTTATTTTCTTTAAATTTTATACCTAAATGTATTATATATGATAATAATACTGTTAATAATAAAGTAATAATTATTTTAATATAATTATCAATCTTAATGTCTTGCAATATAAATATTATAGGATATTGTATTAAATATATTTCATAACTAATACCAGATAAAAATTTAATAACTTTATCAAACCAATTTAAATCATTATTACCTACTTGTACACCATATTCTATCAATCTACAAGATATTAATGTAACAACTAACATACTTATAGCAAAATAGTTAGATGATGCTTCTACAATAAATGTTGGTATTATTAAAAGTATTAAATAAATATAAAATAGTATCTTTGAATTTTTAAATGTCAATGAATCATAATACATTTTTACAAAACCAATTGACATACCAAATAACAATGAGAACGATCTTGCAAATGTATCATAATATCCAATCATTATATTGTTATTACATAAATTATAGAAATATATATAACTTGATATTGCCAATAATAAAGTAATAATTGCAGGTATAATTTTATGAATTTTATTTCCTATCTTTCTAAATGTAATAAATATAATTGGAAATACTAATTCAAATTGTAATAATATTGCTATATACCATAGATGCATAAATGGAGAACTTACATGTCTTGTAAAATAATCTAAATTTGCACTTAATTGCCAATAATTATTGTAACCTGCTAATACAGACGTTGTTTCTGGTTTTAAATTTAACCAATTAATATTTAAAATTGATATTAGTGCAATTGAAATAAATGAAATTATAATTACTGGTAAATATAAATTTATAAATTTATTTTTGTAATATTCTAAAAAAGAAAACTTTTCTTTTTTAGAAGCAGATAGTATTGATAGATATCCACTTAACACAAAAAATGTGCACACTACTAAATATCCACCTTTTAATATGTTTAGATGATAAAATAAAATAATTAAACATGATATTACTCTTATTAAATTGATATTTTTATAATACTTCTTTTCCATCTTATTTCACCGCTATCTTATAATTAAATTATAAATAATGTAAAGAAAAAAGTAAACACTTTTTATGTTTACTCTTTATCAATTTTATTCTTAATAATTATTGCTATTATACCAACTACCATTTCTACTATTCCTGCTATTAAACCAATCTTTGGATCAATACTTATATTTAATTCTTCTTTAATTAAATATCCTAATACTAATTTAAGTATAAAATATAAAGTTAATACAAATGCACCACTTATTATTGATGAAATACCAAATGTAAGCAACCATTTATAATAAGAACAACTAATTAGCATTAATAATAATATAATGACTACTATTGATATCATAACTAATAACTTAAATGAATTTGTAAATAAATAAGTAATATTTTTAACTATCTCTCTATTTTTTGAATCAATAGATTCGACTATATTATTGAAAGATTTATTTATCAAATTTTCCAAATCTTTTAAAGAACTTTCAGACGTTAATTCATCCACATCAATTTTTTCACCATTTACTAATTCAATATCATTTTTATACTCTAAAACCAATTCAACAATACTATCTACAGTTTTCTTACTTACACCAGCACTTCTTTCACTAGTATAATTAATAAAATCATCCACAATATAATTTATTACTTTATTTGCCCTTTTATCATTTAGTATTTTATATAAGACATCTTTTTCAGATGATTCTAAGTCGTCAGCTTTTTCTATTTCCTTTTTTGCAACATTTATAATTACATCTTTTTGTAACACATTTCTAAATACTGTACTTAATGATAATGATGTAATTAATATCACTAATACTATTGCCAAAACAACTGTACCTAATCCTTTTAAAAACTTCATATTTACCTCCATAATCATTATAACATAAAAAAAGTATATCATTGATATACTTATTTTTAAACTGGGGCCTTGATTTAACATGTTTACGAAAAATCGGCACAAATCTATGAATTGAGATTTTCTCAATTGCTAAATAAAATATAACACAACATTATGACATTTGCAAATGATTATGATTTGTCGTATTTATAAAAACCTTCC
>CACZSX010000087.1 GCA_902783915.1 uncultured Erysipelotrichaceae bacterium
AGAAACTATGTTACAAGCAGATTATTTAATAGATATTGGACCAAAAAGTGGTTTAAATGGTGGTTATGTAGTTGCTGCTGGTACACCTAAAGAAGTAATGGATACAAAAGAAAGTATTACAGGTCAATATTTAAGTGGTAAATTAAAGATAGATGTACCTAAGAAAAGAAGAAAAGGTAATGGTAAATTTATTGAAGTTAAAGGTTGTAAAGAGAATAATTTAAAAAATATAGATGTTAAATTTCCACTTGGTACATTTACTTGTGTTACTGGTGTATCAGGCAGTGGTAAGAGTTCTTTAGTAAATGAAATATTATATAAGACATTATCTACAACTTTATATAAATCAAAAGAAAAACCAGGTAAGTATAAATCTATAAAAGGATTAGAAAATATTGATAAAGTAGTAAATGTATCACAAGATCCAATTGGAAGAACTCCAAGAAGTAATCCAGCTACTTATACAGGAGTATTTGATGATATAAGAGATGTATTTGCAAATACTAAAGAAGCAAAAATAAGGGGATATGATAAAGGAAGATTCTCATTTAATGTAAAAGGTGGAAGATGTGAAGCTTGTTATGGAGATGGAGTTAAGAAAATAGAGATGCATTTCTTACCAGATGTATATGTACCGTGTGAAATATGTAAAGGTACTAGATATAATAGAGAAACATTAGAAATAAAATTTAAAGGCAAAAATATAGCAGATGTACTTGATATGACTATAGAAGAAGCATATGATTTCTTTGAAAATATTCCAAAAGTAAAGAATAAATTATCAATGCTAGTGGAAGTAGGACTTGGATATATGAAATTAGGTCAATCTGCACCAACTCTATCAGGTGGAGAAGCAGGAAGAGTAAAACTTGCTAAAGAATTACAAAAAAGACCTACTGGTAAAAGTTTATTCATATTAGATGAACCTACTACAGGTCTACATAAAGATGATGTTAAAAAACTAATATCTATATTACAAAGAATAGTAGATAATGGGGATACAGTAATAGTTATTGAACATAACCTAGATATGATTAAAGTATCAGATTATATTATAGATCTTGGACCAGAAGGTGGAGATTTTGGTGGAGAAGTAATTGCTACAGGAACTCCTGAACAAGTATCAAAAAATAATAAATCATATACAGGTATGTATTTAAAAGAAGAATTACAAAAATAATTCTTCTTTTTGTAAATATGTGTAAATTGGTATTATTTATTCATTGTTAATTATGCTATAATGAAATAAAATATAGGAGGTTATATGACAGACGAAGAAAGAAGATTTAGAATTAAAGAACTTAATAATCAGGGAAACAAATATTTGAGTTTAGCAACTGCTACACTTGGTTTGGGTGCTGCAGCGTTGGTTACTGCTTTTAATGGTGTTTTTTCTAGCGAGACAGCTGCGATTATTACAGCAGTTGCAGGAGTTAATGGTATAGTTATGAGCCCAACCATGATTTCTAGAATGGTGCATGCAATTTCTGAAAAAACAGTGTTAGAAGCTCAAATGGATGAAAAAGAGGGTAGATCAAGATGAGTATAGATATAAAAGATATAGTAACATTAGATGATGATAATGAATATGTAGTTGCCAGTAAGACAATCTACAATGATAGGATGTATTATTACTTGGTAGATATAAATAAACCTGAAAATTTAATGTTTTGTTATGAAGATAATGGAGAATTAGTCGAAAGTAATAATAAGGAAGTAAATACTGAGTTATTACCATTGTTTTATAATGTATCTAAGAATATATTACAAGAATTATCAAATAATAATAACAATTAATGGACTTTGTCCATTTTTTTTATTATAATTATAATGAGGTGCGATATGAAACTTATAATAATAGACAAAAATGTACCGAGATTAAATAAAATAGTTGAAACATTAATATATATAATTGCGTATGCAATAATTATTACATTAATATCTTTGATATTAAAGACAATAGAATTAGATAAAGCTCATTTTGGGTTATATGCATTGTTGTCATCATTGATAATATATATATTAAATAAAACAATTAAACCTATTTTATTTGAACTTACAGTACCAATAACTGGAATAACAATGGGATTATTTTATCCATGTATAAATGTATTAATACTTAAATTGACTGATTGGATATTATTAAGTCATTTTAATACACATGGAACAATATCGTTATTTTTCACAGCAGTATTAATATCATTTATATATATACTTACTGATGAATTAATTATTAAACCAATAATAAAAAGGAGTGAAAAACATGAGTGAATTATTTAGAATAGGAAATTTTAGTATATCTACATATTCTGTATGTATATTGGTAGGAGTATTAATTGCAGGAGCATTATTTCTATTAGAATGTAAGAAGTATGAAATTGATTTAAATTTTGCTACTAATTTAATATTCTGGACAGTTATATTTGGAATAATAGGCGCTAGATTATATTATGTTATATTTAATTTTGGTTATTATGGTTCTAATCCAATTGAAATACTTAAAGTATGGAATGGTGGACTTGCTATACATGGTGGTCTATTATTTGGATTATTGTTTATAATTCTATATACTAAGAAATATAAGGTTAGAACTTTAAAAGTAACTGATATGGCAGTAGTAGGTGTAATTATTGCTCAAGCAATAGGTAGATGGGGTAATTTCTTTAACGGGGAAGCACATGGACCAGAAATAACTAGAACAGCATTAGAAGGAATGAAAATAATACCTAAATTTGTAATAGACGGTATGAATATAAATGGTATATATTATATGCCTACATTCTATTATGAATCTTTATGGTGTTTACTTGGATTTATAATTCTGTTAATTGTAAGAAGAGCATTTGAATATTTAAGGATTGGTCAATTAACAGGAATATATCTAGTTTGGTATAGCGCATTTAGATTTGTAATTGAAGGATATAGAACTGATAGTTTAATGTTTAGTGGTTTTAAAGTTGCACAGATAGTATCAGTAATATTATTTATAGTTGGATTAGTATTAATTTTTATGAATATTGGTAAATCAAAATTTGAAAATAGATATGATGACTATGAATTAGAAGATATTAAATTTTAAGGACAATATGTCCTTTTTATGTTATTATATTGGTGGTGATATTTATGTCATTTTCAATGAAAGTTAAAAGTGAAATAATTGAAGTATATAGTGATAAAACAGAGAAAATATCACTTCTTTCAGCATATATACGTAATAATGCTGTTATTACAAAAGATTCAATATTAATAAATACAGAAAATATAGAAATATCTAAATATATTTTTAATTTATTAAATGAATTATATAGTGTAGCACCAATAATAACCATAAGAAAGAGTTTTAATTTTAAGAAAAGTTTATCCTATTTATTAAGAATAACTAATAAATTAAATTTAATTTTAAAAGATTTGTCACTCATAAATAGTGATGGCTATTTTATAAATATACCACGTGAATATATATATGAAGATGATGAGGATAAGAAGGCATATTTAAGGGGATTGTTTTTGGCAACGGGTTCTATTAACGATCCAAAAACATCAAGATATCACTTAGAATTTTTTATAGATGACTATGAATATGCACTATTTATATGTGAATTATTAGATGATTATAGTTTAAATAGTAAATTAATTGAAAGAAATAATGGGTTTATGGTTTATATAAAGGAATCAGAAAAGATTAGTGATTTTTTAAAAATATTAAAGTCTTTTAATGCAGTACTTTATTATGAGGATATTAAAGCATATAGAGAACAAAAAAATTTAATAAATAGACTTAATAATTGTGAACAAGCCAATGTTGAAAAAACTATTAATTCCGCACTTGAACAAGTTAAATATATAGAATTAATAGAAAATACTATTGGATTAGATGCTATAGATGAAAAATTAAGAGAAGCTGCAATATATAGAAAAAAATATAGAGAAGTATCTCTTAGTGAATTAAGTAAAATAATATCTTTAGAATGTGATACAAATATAACTAAATCTGGTTTAAATCATAGAATGCGAAAATTAAAGGAAATAGCAGAATCTTTAAAAAAATAAAATACAACTTATAATTTTATTTTTTTATTGAAAAATCTAATAATTTTATTGTATAATACTTTTAGAATAGGAGATAGTAAATATGAGAAAGAAAGGGTTCACTTTAATTGAAGTTTTAGCTGTTATGGTAGTAATAGCAGTAATTCTTGTAATAGCACTTCCAAAAATGGGTGATTATATTTTTCAAAATAAAAATCAAAATTTTATTACATCGGCGCAATCTATAGCAAGAGAATTGGTATATGAAAATATGGATTATGTGTCATTTGATACTGCTAAAATTAGTGATATAGGTATATATGATATTGATGAAAGTATGTATGATCTTGATAGATCAATTATATATATTGATGATAATGAAATATATATAGATTTGGTTGGTAAAGGTACATATGAAGGATTATATGTATGTAATGTTTCTTACCAATCTAAGAATTTGGTTGTTACTACTACTCCGTGTGAACAAAGAGAAATTGCATATGTTAATTTAACTGTTGATTTAGATGGGGGAACAACAACACAACAATTTAAACAAAAGTATGCGCAAGGTGAACAATTAACATTAAATATTCCATCAAAAGAAGGATATACATTTAGTGGATGGATAGTTACAGCTGGTAATAGTGTAATAAGAGGAAATAGATTAAAAATTGGTAGTAGTGCTACAGGTATTCAAGCACTATGGGTTACACATCCAACATTAACAGTAAACTTAAATGGCGGTACTACAACACAACGATTTGAAAATGCTTATGAAGGCGGAACACAAATAACATTAATAACTCCAACAAAAGCTAATAGTGTATTTAATGGATGGACTGCTACTGGCGGTTTAATAAGTGGTAATAATTTTACAATGGGTAATACTAATACAACATTGACTGCTAATTGGTTAAATTATACAACATTAACAGTAAACTTAAATGGTGGTGAGACAACTCAAACATTTAATACAACTTATTTGGAAGGAACAACAGTTTCATTAACAAGACCGACTAAGGCGGGATATGCATTTGCTGGTTGGACTACAAATAATGGTACAATTAGCGGTAATAATTGGATAGTTGGTTCATCATCTAGTTCAACATTAACAGCAAGTTGGACAGGATGTGGAGCTGGATCATATTCAAGTGGAAGTACATGTGCTTATTGCCCAGCAGGAACATATGCACAAGGAACAGCAAACGTAAGCTGTACAGCATGTGCAATAGGTTATACAAGTACTGCAGGTTCTTCAAGTTGTACAATGTGTACAAATGGAACAACAACAAGTGCAGAAGCTCAATCTAGTTGTAATGCAAACTGCACAAATAGTGCAGGAGTACATACATGGAGTACAACAGCTATATGTACAGCAACAAAATGTAATGCAGGATACTATTTGAACGGAACAATTTGTTCAATGTGTACAGGCGCAAATACAACAGCAGCAGGAAATACATCAA
>CACZSX010000088.1 GCA_902783915.1 uncultured Erysipelotrichaceae bacterium
AAGACCTTATTTAGGAATTAAAATAGTTGATATTGCTAATAAAGAAGCATTTGAATACCAATACAAAGTTGAAGTAAGTAATAAAGCAAAAGATGGAGTAATATTAGGATATGTACAAGAAGGTGAAATAGCAGATAAAGCTGGATTAAAAGTAGGCGATGTAATAACAGAAATAGATGGCAAAAAAGTAAAAGATCCATCACATTTTATATATGAATTATTTAAGCATAAAAAGGGAGATAAAATAACAATGAAGTATTATAGAGATAATGAAATTAAAGAAGTAACATTAACTCTTACAGATACTATAAAAAATGATTAAAATAGTTAGGAGAATTTATGTTAAATATAAAGAAAATATCAAAAATATATAAGACAGAAGGATTTACACAAAAAGCACTTGATAATGTAACAGTTAGCTTTAGAAAAAGTGAATTTGTATCAATATTAGGACCAAGTGGAAGTGGTAAAACAACATTACTTAATATAATTGGAGGATTAGATAAATATACTAGTGGTGACTTAATAATAAATGAAGTATCCACAAAAAAATATAAAGATAAAGATTGGGATTCATATAGAAATCACAGAATTGGATTTGTATTTCAAAGTTATAATTTAATACCACATCAAACAGTCTTATCCAATGTGGAACTTGCACTTACATTATCAGGAATAAGTAAAAAATCAAGAAAAAGAAAAGCTATTAAGGCATTAAAAGAAGTAGGACTAGAAAAACATATACATAAAAAACCAAATCAATTATCAGGAGGTCAAATGCAGCGTGTAGCAATAGCACGTGCATTAGTAAATGATCCAGATATAGTTTTAGCAGATGAACCTACGGGAGCTCTTGATTCAGAAACTAGTGTTCAAATTATGAAATTACTTAAGGAAATAAGTAAAGAAAAGCTAGTAATAATGGTAACTCATAATCCGGAACTTGCAAATGCTTACTCTAATAGAATTATTAGTTTAAAGGATGGAAAAGTAACTGATGATACAAATCCATATGATGGCGAGGTAGTAGAAATATATAAAGAAGGAAAAACTAAGAAAACTAATATGAATTTCTTTACTGCACTAGGACTTTCTTTAAATAATTTAATGACTAAAAAGGGAAGAACAATACTTACAGCTTTTGCAGTAAGTATTGGAATAATAGGAATATCATTAATATTATCACTATCTAAAGGAGTAAACAATTATATAGAAAAAGTACAAGAAGATACATTAACTAGCTATCCATTAACAATAGAAAAACAATCGATAGATATGGGAAGTGTAATGACATCGTTAATGGATAAAAATAAAAGTAATGAACATGAAAATGATGCTGTGTATTCAAATGATATTATGACTAATATGATGAGTACTATGTATGGTAAGGTTAAAACAAATAATTTATCTAAATTTAAAAAGTATTTAGAAAAAACAAAAGTATTTGATGAGTATGTAAATGATATCAGATATACATATAAATTAGATCTTCAAATATATAAAGATAATTTAAGAGTAAATCCAAGTAATATGATGAGTATGTTTGGATATGACACATCTAATCCTATGGGAAATGCTATGACAGATGATGTAGTTATATTTAATGAATTATCAGAAAATAGAAAACTATTAGAAAGTCAATATGAAATATTAAAGGGTAAGATGCCTACAGAAAAGAATGAACTAGTACTTATTGTAAATAAAAATAATGAAATAAATGACTTTGTACTTTACTCAATTGGTCTTAAAGATCAAGCTGAGATACAAGATACAATAAAGAATATGTTAGCTGGAAAGGAAATAAAAGAATTTGATCAAACAAAATATACTTATGATGAAATATTAGATACAAAGTATAAATTAGTATTAAATTCAGATTATTATGTAAAAGAAGATGGTGTATGGTTAGATTATAGTGAAAATCCAGCTTATATGAAAAATATATTAGATGATAGTTTAGACTTAAAAATAGTAGGGATAATAAGACCGAAAGAAGATAGTAATATATCTTTAGAACAAGGCGTAGGATATACAAAAGCATTAACTAATTATGTAGTAGAAAATATTAATAATAGCGAAATTGCAAAAGAACAACAGGAAAACAAAAACAT
>CACZSX010000089.1 GCA_902783915.1 uncultured Erysipelotrichaceae bacterium
GGCCTTATGATAGGTGGATTTATAGGAATAATGCTAATGGCATTTATTAAAGTAGGTGATGTTAATGACTAGTAAACTTTATAAATGCTATATATGTGGTAAATCATTAGAAGATAGAAGCAAAATGAGAAGGCTGGTATATCAGAAGTATGTATATCATTCTTATGGTAAATTTATAAATATTAAAAATATAGATTTGTGTGAAGAATGCACTAGAAAGTTTAAATAAAGCTTTAAATGTATGTTTTAAAGCTATTGACAATGCTAAAATTGATAAAGTTGATAAAGTTGAATTATTAATTAATTTAATGCAATTCTTAGATAATAAAGAATATGAAAATAATATTAAGATACTAAGAAAGGAACAAAAAAAGCATGGAAGATAAAATATTAATATTATTATCTATGATAATAGTTATATTTGCATTTATATTATTATGGATATTAATAGATTTCTATAATGACTATCAATGTAGTACAACTCAAGATATTAAATGGTATGTAGATAATAATTGTATTAGATACATAGATAAATGAAAGAAGTAAAGAGGAATTAAAATGATAATAACAAAATATTTAAAATTAAGAAAAAAATATAATACTTTAGAACTAGAATATAAAACATTAAAAGAATCAGTAAAAACTGATTTATATAAAAATTTATTACATAGATTAGATGAATCAGAAGAAGTAAAAAGATTAAGAGATGCTAATAAACATCTTAGAAAAAAAGTTAAGTTACTAAAAGAAATTATTAGAGAAGGTGATACTAATTGCAAGAAAAAAACTCATTAATATATTTAATTATATGGATTATATTGTTTATAATAAATTGGAAAATAGCATTAATATTATTTTTACTAGCATTAGCATTAAATAAAAAAAATTAAAAATAATATTGACAAAATTTTAAAAAATACTATAATAAAGTCAAAGATTTATTGAAAATCTTTGAAAGAGGGGAATAATATGAATGATATTAATCAATTAATAACATATTTATTAACTCCAACAGCACAAGTTGCTTTAATTATGGCTATGGCCGAATTGGTTAAAAAAATAGGACTAAAGAAGAAATTCATCTCACTTGTTGACTTAGTTTTAGGTCTTTTAAGTGGGATTTTTGTTTATTCAAGTCTAGGAATAGTTCAAAGCATAGTTGTAGGCCTAGCTTTAGGTCTTAGTGCATGTGGTTTATTTAGTGGAATTAAAAATCTATCTGAATAATCAATTTATTAGTCTTTTAGGGACTGTTAGACTATAAAGAAACGGGAATGCTACTTATAAGGTAGCATACTGGATAATAACTTCATCCCATATTATCTAGTATGGTGCTTTATAAGGCCAGAAGGGAGAGATTATAAATGAAGGGATTAGATATATCATCATATCAAAGTAATATTAATTTTGATACTATAAAAAATAATGATATAAAGTTTTTAATTCTAAGAGCTGGATTCACAGGTTATGGAACTGGAGTTAGCTATAATAAAGATAATTCATTTGAAAGTTTTTATTCTAATGCTAAATCTAGAGCTATTCCAGTAGGAGCTTATTGGTATTCATGTGCTAATACTTATCAAAAGGGAGTTAATGAAGCCAATTATATGTATAATAACTGCTTAAAAGGTAAACAGTTTGAATATCCTATATATATAGATGTTGAAGATAATCATTGGCAAAAAAATAATAAAGCTGGTGTAAATCAAGCTATTAAAGGATTTTGTGAAACTTTAGAGAATAAAGGTTATTATGTAGGTATATATGCATCAGATATAAGTGGATTTAAAGAAATGATGAATATAAATGAATTAACTAATTATGATAAGTGGGTAGCTAGATATGGTAGTAAACCTCAATATGTAACAAGTTACGGAATGTGGCAATCATCATCTAGTGGTAGAATATCAGGATATAATGGTAACTTAGATGTAAATGAATCATATAAAGACTATCCAAGTATTATAAAAGGTGCTGGATTAAATGGTTATCCTAAAGGATCATCAGAACCTACTACAGTAGAACCTCAACCAACTAAAAAGACTAATGAAGAAATAGCTAAAGAAGTAATAGAAGGTAAATGGGGAAATGGTGAAGATAGAAAAAATAAATTAAC
>CACZSX010000090.1 GCA_902783915.1 uncultured Erysipelotrichaceae bacterium
AGTCAAAATAATTAATAACAATAAAAGTATTGTTAACATAAAGGTAATTAGATAACAAAAGATCTAAGTCTATAATGACTAACTTAGTTTGATAAATAATTAAATATTCTCTAATAAAAATAAGAATATGTTATAATAGAATTGTTATTATTCTTTGTTAATAAGAAAGGAGTATTGGATATGAAGAAATTATTAAAAAGAACAATTATTATTTCATTAATAATCATGTTTATACTGTTAATGACATCTAAAGTTTATGCAGGTGGAATAATCAGTAAAAGTTCATTTACATGGGAATTTATAGATGATACACCACAAGAACCATCTCTTGATGTAGATTATACAGTTACACTTGATTATAATGATGGTACAGGTAGAACTGATACAATAACAATAGGAAAGTATATGACAATTACAAACTTACCAACAATAACAAGAGGTGGATACAATTTTGCTGGATGGTGGACTCATGAAACAGATGGTAAAGAATTAAAAAATGGTGATACATATAGTTACAATAGAAATATGACTATCTATGCACATTGGATTGGTAAAGATTATAAGGTTATATTAAATCCTAATGGGGTAGAACTTAGTACTACGGAGTTAACTGTTCGCTATGATGGAAAGTATTCTGATTTACCAATATTAAGTAGAGAAGGTTATACCTTTATTGGATGGTTTACTAGTAAAAGTA
This sequence comes from uncultured Erysipelotrichaceae bacterium, assembly GCA_902783915.1. GTDB lineage: Bacteria > Bacillota_I > Bacilli_A > RF39 > UBA660 > CAG-1193. Next base: position 698 of record CACZSX010000090.1, read on the forward strand.
GTAATTTTAATTCAACATATTATGCTGAGAAATATTCTGATTTAAAAGCAGCATTTGGTACAGATGAGACAAAACTAAGAAACCATTGGTTAAAAAATGGTATGAAAGAAGGAAGACAATGTAGTAGTACTAATGTTAATAATGGATTAAAGTTTACTGAAACTAAGTTTGTAGGACTAGGTGGAAATGGTAAAACAAAAATGATTCAAAATGGAACTGTATTTGATATAAATCTATATGCAGAATGGGAAGCTAATAAATATACCATAACGCTTGATGCCAATGGTGGAAATGTAAGTTCAAATAAAATAACAGCTACATATGATGAAAAATATACATTACCAACACCTACAAGAACAGATTATTCATTTTTAGGATGGTATACACAAAAAGATGGTGGAGAACAAGTTAAAGGTGATGAAGTATATAAAAGAACAAGCAATATAACTTTGTATGCACATTGGAAACAAGAATTTAAAGATCAGATTTATGTAAGAGTAAAAGAAAGTGGACGTTATAAGGTTTTAGATATAGGAACCACTTATATAGTTCATGATGATATACTTGCTCCATTACAAGATGAAGCCAAAACATCATCATATGCAAAAAGAGTTATTGATAAAAGCAAAGATGGTTCAATTGCATGTTACGTAGTTTCAGAACGATTTGGAACCTATATGGTGTTCCGTGTTGATAAATATCCACCAGAAGAGGGATCATGGGTAAAACTAGAAGGAACTGATGGAGCAATGAATACAGTTGAAGTTTATTATCCAAAATATATAGATCGTTATTGGGATGGTAATAGAATAGTTGAAGAAACAAAAGTTGCAACTAAACCAAGACCTTTATCTCATAAAATGCCTTATGATTATTATTATCAAACTACGGCTGAAAATCCTATTATATTAGGTGACGGTACATGGATTTTAGATCAAGATAGAACCTATAATAATTCATTAGAAATAAATGGACATGTTAATTTAGTTTTACTTGATGGTAAGACTTTAACAATAAATAAAGGAAATATTAAAGTTTCAGAAACTGGTTCATTAACTATATACTCAGAAGGTAAAGATACTGGAAAGATAGTTGTAAATACAACTATAGGATGTGCAGGAATTGGTGGATGCCCAGATATGACAGCAGGTCCTATATCAATAAAAGGTGGTACTATTATATCTAATGGTGGTCATGTATCTGCTGGTATAGGTGCTGCATGGAATGCTAACTCTGATTTTAAGAGTATTACAATAAATGGTGGTAATATTCAAGTTAGAGGTGGAGAAAAAGGTAATTTAGAAAGTGATAAAGGTGGTAATGGTTTAGGTGGTGGAAATCTTTCTACTCCAAAAGGAACAATAACTATTAATGGTGGAACAATTTCTGCTATTGGAGGTAAAAATGCAACAGGAATAGGACGTTACTCTAAAATAACAGTTAGAGATAATATTCAAGTTAAATCAGGTCCAGTTGGTGGAGTTATAAAAGTTTGTAGTAATAATAATCTAAATGATTGTCTACTTAAACAAGGAAATAATTATGCAAGTATTACTACAATTAATAAAACAACTTCTGGTACTGCCTTTGGGCAAGGAAGTAAAATAATAGTTGTTGCTGGAGCAATAACTTTAATTGGATTTATTATCTATTCAGTGATTAAGACTAAAGAAAAGAAAGAAGAAAAAGAAGAAACAGAAAAAGTAACAACGAAAAAGGAAACAACAAATAATAAAAAGAATATAAAGAAATAGGGATGATATATGAATATATTATTAATTTCATATTTAATAGTTAGTTTTGCATGTTTAATATGTGTTTTTATTGGATATAGATTACTACACCCACATAATAAACTGTTTATAACCTTATGTTATTTATTCTTCATTGTATTCTTTTTTGGAAGAGTGTATGAAGTATCTAGAATAGTCTTAGGTTTAAATATTTATAATACTTTTGAATTAGGTTTTTTAGGAATAGTTGGTGCTTTTTCCTTCTTACTATCTTCTAATTTCTCTATTAGAGGAGAAACAAAGATAAAAGCAAGTAAAAAAGTATTTATAACTAGTTTATTATTTTCCATTATCATAGGTTTAATGTATATCCTAATCTTATACGGAAAAGTAAATCTTCAAGAAAAGATAACAGATTTTATTATGATTCTGTATGCTAGTTCAAATATATATTATTTTATGAGACATTTATTATTAATCAAAGATGATAAAACAGGTCTTCTTAAAAGTTTAAAAATATATAATATCTTAGGAATAGGATTCTCAATATTAATAGATTTATTGTTATTATCATTTGCATATAACTTATATGATAATATTCTTGTTATTTCTATATTTATGGGTGCAGATCTATTAATGATGATGTTAACCTTTAAGAAGGGGGTAGAAGAATGCAAACTAATGAATTAATTGTCTATTTATGCATTGTTTTACCAATGATACCTGTTGTATTTGCTATGAGGGATAAATTCTCAAAAAGATTCTTATTATTTATGATAATTGGATTAACTGTATGTCTTGTATCCGCTCAATTAAATACGATATTTATGCAAAAATTGAATATGGATATGTTAAATTATTCAACAGCAATATCGCCAATTAATGAAGAAATATTAAAAGCAATACCGCTTATTATATTTACATTAGCATTTGCTAAGAAGGGTGACGAAATATTACCACTTGCTTTTGCAATTGGCGTTGGTTTTGCAATCTTAGAAAGCATTATTGTTTATTGTAATAATATAGGTGATGTAACAGTAAGCTGGGCTTTTATAAGAGGATTTGGAGCAGCTTTAATGCACTGTGTATCAACAGCAATGATTGCAATGGGATTAAGTTATGTATTTAATAATAATAAGAGTCATTTAGAGGGAATTCTAGGTTTATTCTCATTAGCAATTATTTATCATGGAATTTTTAATGCTTTTGTTCAATCAAAATATAGTTTTGTTGCATTATTGTTACCATTACTATTATTTATTCCAATAAACTTTATTGAGTATAAAAAAAGAAAATATTTTGAAAAAATAGAAAAAGTAAAATAATCAGACTAGGATTTAATCCTAGTCTGTTTTATTATTACTATCTAATACTATTTAAAAAACACCTATACTTAATAACATAAATAGATAATTAAGTCAAAACAATAAAAAAGTGTTCTAAAATTCTCAATTTTAAAAATTTCCTTAATATATTAATATTGTAATAAGTTAAGGAGGTTATATGAATTATTACACAGAAATAAAGAATAAAATAATAGATAATGAGATAACAAAGAAAGTAAAAGATTATAGTAAGAATAAAAGTGATTTAAATACTTACTTTGAAGTAGGTAGGTTATTAAGTGAGGCTGGTAAACATTATGGAGAAGGAATAATAAAAGAATACTCTAAGAAATTAACTAAAGAATTAGGAAAAGGATATACCTTTACTTCATTAACTAGAATGAAGAAGTTTTATATACTTATTCAAAAAGTTGCGACAGTGTCGCAACAATTAACGTATGGTCATTATGTAGAATTATTGCCATACAACGATATTAATAAAATCAATTATTATATACATGTAGTAGAAACATATAATCTTTCAGTAAGAGAATTAAGAACTAGAATTAAAAATAATGAATATGAACGTTTACCATTAGAAACTAGAAACAAAATATTTAAAAAAGAAGATAATAAAATAGCAGATCTAATTAAGAATCCTATATTAATTAATAATAAATATAATTATGAAATAATAAGTGAAAAAGTATTACAAAGATTAATACTTGAAGACATGAATAACTTTTTAAAAGAATTAGGAGAAGGTTTTTGTTATATAAGTAATGAATATAAAATAAAAATAGGAGATAGATATAACTATATTGACTTACTTCTTTATAACATTAATTATAATTGTTATGTTGTAATAGAATTAAAAGTAACCGAACTAAAGAAAGAACATATAGGTCAAATAGAAACTTACATGGCCTATATAGACAAAAATATAAAAAGAATAGATCAAGATAAGACCATAGGGATAATTATCACTAGAAGGGATAATAAGTACTTAATAGAATACTCTAGTGATAAGACAATAATATCAAGAAATTATGAAATAATATAGGAGAGACAATATGAATTATTACACTGAAATAAAGAATAAAATAATAGATAATGAAATAACAAAGAGAGTAAAAGATTATAGTAAGAATAAGAGTGACTTAAATACTTACTATGAAGTAGGTAGATTATTAAGTGAAGCAGGTAAACATTATGGAGAAGGTATAATAAAAGAGTATTCTAAGAAATTAACTAATGAATTGGGAAAAGGATATAGTGTTAGAAATTTGTGGTTAATGCTACGTTTTTATAAGTTTAATGAAAAAGTGCAGACAATGTCTGCACAATTAACTTGGAGTCATTATATTGAATTACTTTCTTTTAATAATTATGACAAAATTCAATATTATATTCAAATAATAGAATAATATCAAAAGAATATAAAATAATATAGGAGAGACAATATGAATTATTACAATGAAATAAAAAATAGAATAATAGATAACGAAATAACAAAAAGAG
>CACZSX010000091.1 GCA_902783915.1 uncultured Erysipelotrichaceae bacterium
GGATTATAACTAAACATTCCATTCTTGTATGAACTCATAACATCACCCTTTTCTTTTATATTCAATTATACTATAATTATAATTTCTCTGTTGGCGGAACAAAATCTAATTGTTCCAGTGTAACCGATTTAGTTTCAAATGGTCTTAATTGCGCGTACCAATTATTACTAAAATTGGGATTTTCTAGTTGTGCACTGATCAAGTTAGCATCATTTTCTTTTTTATACGCACTATTCTCCATTACTTCTTTTCTTACATATATAGGACCGCTTGGCATTACAACTTCTTGACCTTTTTCAATACCAATCATATCATTTACTAGTTTATCATTTAATATGATATTAGCATCACCGTGAGTTGCACCCTCAACATAATATAATGCAACCTGGCCACCATTGGATTTTATTCCGTCGTAGTCTCCTTGAATATGACTATATGCTCCTGGATCTTTTGTTCCGACGAACATTGTAATTGCCGTACCACTTTCCGCTATTAGTTTTCTATCTACCTCAATATTATTGGTATTAACATATCCACCCCACGTTACTGCTGTTGAAAAATAGTTTGGATAACTCTTCAAGTATTCAAATACGCCCATAGCTCCAGCAGAATAACCTATGATGCTTACTCTATTATTATCTAATTTATATTCATCTATTAGTGCCTCACACGCAACTATTGTTGAATAAACTTTTCCATCACTTGATTTTGATAAAGCTCTACTATAATACTCAGTTTCAATAGCTTTACTTTGATTTGAAACTTCAGCCCATGATTTATCACTATTAGATATTGGTGTCCATACTATTGCATTAATATTTTGTTTACATACGTTTATTGCATAAGGAAACCCTGTTCTTTTTTCATTTGGTCTATTATCACTACTCATTTCATAATAACCGCCTAAGTCTACAATTAATGGTAAATCTGCTGTAGAATTTTCATAACCATTCGGTATATACAAAAATCCTCGTTGGTCACCTTTGATTGTTAATTCATATGTGCCTGCAGTATATAAATCTGTGCTACTACTCATAGTCTTAATGTATCCCTCAGCCGAATTTTTCATTTCTTCTATGGCACCAGTAATTCCAGCAGTATTATTAGTAAGTGTTTCTATATCAGCCATTATATTAATAAACGTTGATGAATCAAATGATGACGGACAAGCTTTTTTTGCGCTACTAATCCCTAATTTTAATTCATCGATATTTAGTTTTTTTGAAATACTTATAGCATAATCCATATTATCCGGGCTATACTTAAATACATTACCTTTACTTGAGTCAACCATAATATCACTCTTCCAATTTTATATATTAATTTGCGCTCTTATTTCATTATTTCTTTGTTCTAATTCTTTTATTTTTTTATTTACTTCTGCTATAACGCTCTCAACTGAAGATATACTAGTAGCAACTGAATTAGCATAATCATTAAGTTTTTCAATAGATGCTTCAAAACCAGAAAAACTAATAGCATTTAATGTGGCTTGATGAGTATTTTTTATATTTGTTTTAAAAGCATCTAAGCTTGATACTAATGATGAAAGAGCACCTTTAAATGAATTATATTCACTTAATAATGCTTTGTTTGAGTTATATTCTGCAATCATCTTTGGATAAAAAACATTTTTATACCATGCTATCTGTTCTTCCCTTTTCTTTTCCTCTTCAGTCATGTTATTATTATCTGCCATAATTCCTCCTTATAATAATGGATTAACTCCTATACCTATAGGCACATTTAATATATACCAACATATTAATATTACTACCCAGAAAATTATAACTGCTAATAAATATGGAAATAGTAATCTATATGTATATCTTACTCCAATTGCTTCTTCTTGTTTATTGTATATTTGTAACATTCCGATTAATACTACAAAATATGGGAAGAATGGTGTAACTATATTTGTTACAGAATCTCCAGCCCTAAATATTAATTGTACAAATTCAGGACTCATATTTGATTTCATAAATATTGGTACAACTGATGGCGCTAAAATTGACCATTTAAGTACCGCAGATGTTTGAAATATATTTACTAATAATACTAATATAAATAATAGTAATACTAATGGTATTCCAACAAATCCTGAAGATTCTATTATTTCTGCAATTTTTATTGTAAATACTGTACCTAAATTTGTTTTTTTAAATAGCGCTATTAATTGTGCTGCAAAGAAGAATAATACTAATATACTACCTATATTATTTAATGAATCATATAAATATGTTGAAAAATCATTCTTTGTTTTAATAGTATTAGCAATTTTACCATATATCCATCCACATATTATTAATGTTACAGATATCATAAACGCTAATCCTTGTATTACATATGAATTACTACTAAATATTCTTCCATAAAAATCTGTTTCAGAATAATCTAATAACAATCCAGATAACGGAGTACCAAGTGGTATTAACATATACACAAAGAATAATATTGCTAAAAATGCAAATCCAAGTGCATATCTTAATCCTTTTTTATCATTTTTAGATAATGGCTGTTCATCTATAAATTCATCTATTTTGTATTTTTTTGCTTTCTTAACAGTAAATTTTTCTGTTATAAATGCTATTAACAATGCCATTAAAACAGAACATATTATTGTAAAAAATATATTACCTGTTATATTAACTTGATATGTTTTATCTATTAACTTTGATGATATATTAGTTAATTCAAATAAATTATAATCCATTTGAGTAATCATCACATTTATACCATACCCTGCTGTAATAGCAGCAAACGAAGATATTATTCCTATTATTGGATTCCTATTATTTGCCAAAAATATTATTGCTGCTAATGGTACTACAAGAACAAATCCAATATCACCTATTATAGTAGACATTATAGATATCAATGCTATTATAAAAGATAACCAAAATTTATTTACTTTCCTATTTTTACTAGCAAACATTGCTTTAAATAATCCTGCTTTTTCAGCAAAGCCTATACCTATCATTGAGAATAAAAACATTACTAATGGTGTGAATGACATAAATGTTGTTAATACATTACCTATTAAATATCTTGCACCTTCTCTTGAAAATAAAGATTCAACTGATACTAATGTACTATCCATATTACCTGTAATATTATTTATTTTTGAATATGTCCCTTCCCAATTTAATAATGATCCAATAACACTTAGTAGTACAACTAAAACAATAAGTGTCATCAAAAATAATATCGCATTATTCAACCAACTCTTTCTTTCTTTTTTTGTATCCATTATAATTCAACTACTTTCTTAAGTTTTTTTTCAAAATCCAAACTACTAAGCATAATTTCTCTATTACACTTTGTACATTTTATTTTAATATCTACACCTATTCTTGTTATTTTCCATAAGTTTTCACCGCAAGGATGAGTCTTTTTCATAATAACTAAACTACCTAATTTGTATTCTTTCATATTAATCCTCAATACCTAAATCAAATAATTCAATTATTCTATTTAAATCATTAATTGAAGAATAATTAATTACTATCTTACCATTTACTATTTTAACTTTAGTGCCCAACTTTTCTTCTAAAGCTTCTTCAAGGTATTTATATTCATCATTTTTAGGCTGTCTTTTTATTTCAATATTTCTTTTATAGTTAGAATTAACCATATTTTCTAATTCTCTTACACTTATATTCTCTTTTAATATTTTATCTGCAAAATTATTTATATCTTCTACGTTTTCTAATTTACTAAGTACTCTAGCATGACCCATAGATATTTCGTTTTTTAATATCATATCTTGCACTTTAGCTGGTAATCTTAGTAATCCTATCATATTAGTAATATGACTTCTACTTTTACCTATCTTTTTTGCTAATTCATCCTGAGTAATTTGTAAAGCATTAATTATATCTTTATATGCATTTGCTTCCTCAATAGCTGTTAAGTTCTCTCTTTGTAGATTTTCTAATAATGCAATCTGCATCATTTGTTCATCAGAAAAATCTCTTACTATTGCCGGTATTTTAGTAAGTCCTGCCATACGACTAGCTTTTACTCTTCTTTCACCAGCAATTATATCATATCCTCTTAAACTCTTTTTTACAATTATAGGTTGGAATACTCCATATACCTTAATTGAATCACATAATTCTTTTAATGATTCCTCGTCAAATACTTTTCTTGGTTGATATGGATTTGATCTAAGTAAAGATAAATCAATATCAACTATTTCATCTTTTGATGCATCTTCTAATATTCTATTTTCAATCTTTTCTAATTCCAAACTTTCCGAATTGAATAATTCTTCTAAACCCCTACCAAGTGCTTTTCTTCTATTTTCCATTTCTCATAATCACTTCCTTTGCAAGATTTAAATAAGCTTGTGTACCTTTGCTATCTTTATCATATATATGTATTGGTTTACCATGACTAGGAGCTTCTGATAATTTTACTAGTCTTGGTATTATAGTATCATATACTCTTTCCTTAAAATAACTTCTTATTTCAGTAACAACTTCTATTCCAAGTTTAGTTCTTAAATCTAACATTGTAAGAAGTACTCCTTCTATATCTAATCTTGGATTCAAATTCTTTTGTACAAGCATTATTGTATTTAGAAGTTGCATTATACCTTCTAATGCGAAAAATTCACATTGTACTGGTATTATTACTGAATCAGATGCAGTAAGTGCATTTGTTGTAAGTATCCCTAAAGATGGAGGACAGTCTATAATAATATAATCATATTTATCTTTTATTTTTGTTAAATGCTTTTTTAATTGTGCATTTTTTATAAAATCTGGTTCTCTATTACTTCTATCAATTAATTCTATGTCTATACCTGCTAAATTAATTGTTGAAGATATTACACTTAAGTTTTTAAATTTTGTCCTTTCAATTGAATCTTCTATATCAACTCTATCAAGTAATACATCATATATTGAATATCTAGAATCACCTTTATCAATACCAATGCCAGTTGATGCATTTCCTTGAGGGTCTAAATCTATAAGTAATGTTTTTCTATCATAATATCCTAATGCTGCTGCTAAATTTATACTAGTAGTAGTTTTACCAACTCCACCTTTTTGATTAACTAATGATATTATTTTGCCCATACAACCACGTCCTCTAAATCATTTAATTCTCTATATATAATGATATCAAAAATATAAGTTTTTTTAAAGTGATTTTATAGCAATATTTAAAAAAGGATGTATGGTTTTAAACAAACATCCTTAATAATTTTATTTATAATAAGTTAGATTAACAAGTTGCATTAACATACTTATAACATGTTGTTCCACTTTTTGTATATCCAGAAGGGCAAGAATATGTATAAGTACCAAAGCAATAGTTAGAAGTGTCACCATATCCTGAGAATACTTTACCAACACAAGTAGATCCAGTGAAAGAACTATGTGCATAGCAATCATAACTACTAGTATAGTAACCAAAGTTAAGTGATGAGGAATGCATATCTCTTGAACCACTAGGACAACTTGCAGTTGCTGTAGTAGTAATCTTACATTTACCCTGGCTGCTATCATATGTTCCTTGAGAACATGAAGTACATAATACGCATGTATTACTATTTATCTTATATCCTGAAGCACATGTTGCTATTGTACATCCTGATGACCATGTTGATACATGGGCATTATTACTACATGTACTACAACTTGTTGATGTATTTCCCGCTGTTGTTGTTGTGCCCGCTGCACATGCTGCACAATTATTTCCACTTCTATAATATCCTGCATTACATTTTGCTGCTGTACATGTTGCTGTAGTACTCCATGTATGTATTCCTGTACTATTTGTACATGCTGTAGTACAA
>CACZSX010000092.1 GCA_902783915.1 uncultured Erysipelotrichaceae bacterium
GTAGATAAATCTAAAATAACTAAACCATTAGAAGAATATTTAGAAGAAACAGGTTATAGTGGATGCTATGATGAAGAAGAAGGGAAAATATTTTATAATAGAAGATTATATGAAGGACATATGAGATACAAAAATGGAGAACCTAAAAAACACCTATAAGATGGTGTTTTTATGTTATAATAAAAAAAGGTGATTTTTATGCTTAAAGAAAAATTATCATTATTACCTAATAAACCGGGTTGTTATTTAATGAAAGACAAGAAAGGTGTAATTATATATGTAGGTAAAGCAAAGAATTTAAAAAAACGAGTAAATTCTTATTTTAATCGTACTCATACAGGCAAAACAAGTGTACTAGTAAGTAATATAGTTGATTTTGAATATATAATTACTAATTCAGAACTTGAATCTTTATTGCTTGAAATAAATTTAATAAAAAAGTATACACCTAAATATAATGTACTATTAAAAGATGATAAAAGTTATCCATATATAGAAATTACTGATGAAAAGATACCTAGACTATTAATAGTAAGACCAAATAAATTAAGAAGAAAAAATATCAAGTTATATGGTCCATATCCGAATGTAACTGCTGCAAGAAAAACTATTGAATTATTAAATAGATTGTATCCACTAAGAAAATGTACTATAATGCCTAAAAAGGAATGTTTATATTATCATTTAGGTGAATGCCTCGGATATTGTATACATAAAATAGATGATAATAAAATAAAAGAATTAAAAGATGAAATAACTAAGTTTTTAAAAGGTGACGATAGTATAGTATTATCCAAAATTGATAGTGAAATGGACAATGCTATAAATAAACTTAATTTTGAAAAAGCAAAAGAATTAAAGGAATTAAAAGATTTTATTAATATTACTCTTAGAAAGCAACTAATAGATCTAAATGATAATATAGATAGAGATATATTTGGTTATGCAGTTTATAAAGGTTATATAGCTATACAAGTGTTATTTTTAAGGGGTGGAAAATTAGTAGAAAGAAAATCTAATTTATATCCTATAATAATGGATGAGGTAGATGATTTAACACTTTATATATCTAGTTTCTATGATAAAAATAATATAAAACCAAAGGAAATATTAATACCAGATATTATAGATGAAAAATTAATAAAAGAAGTATTAAATATTAATGTATATAAACCAATAAAGGGTAAGAAAAAAGAATTAGTAGATCTTGCTAATAATAATGCTTTAAATCTATTAAAAGAGAAGTTTGAATTAATAAAAACAAATGATGAGAATGCTCTTAATGCATGTATAGAACTTAAAAATTTATTAGGAATAGATTCAGCTAATAAAATAGAAGCATTCGATAACAGTCATTTATTTGGAACATATTCGGTAAGTGGTATGGTTACATTTACATTAGGTCTTCCAGATAAAAATAACTATAGAAAATATAAGATAAATACAGAACAATTTGATGACTTTCATGTAATGAAAGAAGTAATATATAGAAGATATTATAGAGTACTTATGGATAATTTAGAAAAACCAGATTTAATAATAGTAGATGGAGGTAAAGCACAAATTACAGCAGCAACAGAAGTATTAAATTCATTAAATCTAGATATACCAGTATGTGGACTTGTAAAAAATGATAAACATAGAACAAGTGAAATATTATTTAATAATAAATTGTATGGAGTTGATAAAACATCTAATTTATTTCATATGTTAGAAAGAATACAAGATGAAGTACACAATTATGCAATTAGTTATCATAAGCAAATAAGAAGCAAAGGAGCACTTTCCTCAGTACTTGATAACATACCAGGTATTGGAGATAAAAGAAAAAAGATGTTATTAAAAAAATATTCAAGTATGAATAAAATGAAAGAAGCTTCTTTAGAAGAATTAAAAGAAATATTACCAGATGATACAGCATATAATTTGTATGAATTCTTAAAAGGTGATGAAAATGAGAATAGGAGTATTTGATTCGGGCGTAGGTGGTCTTACTGTACTTAAATCCCTATATGATAAGTATCCAAAGAATGAATATGTTTATATAGCAGATAGTAAGCACTTACCTTATGGAGAAAAAACAAAAGAAGAATTATTTAGTTATGCATCAAGTATTATAGATTATTTTATAAAACAAAATATAAAATTAGTAGTAATAGGTTGTAATACAATATGTTCTACAGTATATAAAGATTTAGAAAATAAATATAAAGACATTACATTTATTGGAGTAATAGATGCTACTGTAGATTTATTTTTAAAATCAAATAAAAAGAATGTATTAGTAATAGCAACTACAAATACTATTAAATCTAATAAATATGAAACAAAAATAAAAGATAAAAATTCTAGTATAATAGTACATAGTTTAGCAACTCCTAAACTAGTTCCATTAATAGAAAATGATTTAGATACAAAAGAAGAAATTAATAATATATTATCTAATTATAAAGATATAGATAGTATTATTTTGGGATGCACTCACTATAAATTAATAGAAGATAAAATACCATATAATATTACATGTATAGATAGTTCTACAGGAGTAATAAATGTAATTGATAAATATATAAAAGATTCGACTAGTAATATTAAAATATATACTACTGGTAATAAAGATGAATTTAATAAAATGTGTTATAAAATAATAGGTATTAAAGCTGAAAATATAAATTTATAGTACTTAGAATACAATAAAATAAATTACATAAAATATTAATAGAGAGAGTTCTCTCTATTATTTTGAAAAAAAATTAGCACTCAACTATTGACAATGCTAAAAGAAGGTGTTAATATTTAGTTGGACCTTAAAAAAGAGGTGATATCATGCTAGGTAAAAGGCAGAATGAAATGCTAAAAATAATAGTTGAGGAATATATTAAAACTGCTAAACCAGTTGGTTCTAAATCAATTTGTGATAACCTTAATTGTTCTTCTGCTACAGTAAGAAATGAAATGGCTTATTTAGAAGATATTGGTTATTTGGAGAAAACTCATACATCTAGTGGTAGAGTTCCTAGTGAACTTGGCTATAGATATTATGTGGATAATTTAATGAAACCAAAAGAGTTAACTGGTGAAGAAGTCCTTACTCTACAAACAATATTATCTAATCAGTCATTAGAATTATCTGATGCAATTACTAAAAGTATGGAAATAATATCTGAGTTAACTAATTATACTTCTTTGGTGCTAGGATCTTCTATTAGTGATAATAGACTTAAAAAGGTAGAAGTTGTGCCAATAAGTGATAATAGTGTAATAGCAATAATAATTACTGATAAAGGTCATATTGAAAATAAAACTATTGCTATTAATGAGAATATAAGTGTTGAAGAAATTAGAAAGATGGTTGAACTTATTAATAACTTATTAGTAGGTACTTTAATAGATGAAGTTAATAAAAAGTTAGAATTTGAAATTAAACCAATCATTGGCAAGTACATTAAACAACAAGAAGCGATATATAATATGTTTTATAATGCATTTAATGAAATGACATCTAAAAAAGATAATTATCATTTCAGTGGTAAAACTAATTTCTTAAAAGCTCCTGAATTTGATTCCGCTGATAAGGTTAGAAGTATAGTAGACAAGTTAGAAGATAAAGAAGTTATTTCAAGTATTGAAGAGACTGGTTCTGGTATAAATGTTTATATTGGTGATGAGTCTAAAATAGATAGTGATGTAACAATTATTAAAACTAAATATGTTGTTGATGGAGAAGAGGGTACAATAGCTATTATTGGTCCAAAAAGAATGAAATATGATAAAGTTATTGGTATGCTTGAATATATTAAAGGAGAGATTGAAAAGTAATGGATAATGTAGTTATTAAAGATATTAAAATAGAAAAAAAGAAAAAGCATGATAAAGGTAATAAAGAGATTGAATCTTTAAAAAATAAAGTAAAAGAATTAGAAAATAAGATATTATATAAAGATGCTGAATTAATTAATTATAGAAAAAGAAAAGATGATGAAGTTTCTAGTATGCTTAAATATGCTAACACAGATATTATATTGGAAATTCTTGGAATAGTTGATGATTTTGAAAGAGCGATTTCTTTAGACGATAGTATTCTTGATGATGAAGTATCGAAATTCTTAAGTGGTTTTAAGATGATTTATGCAAGATTAAAAAAGATATTAGATGATTTTGAAGTAAAAGAAATAGATGCACTTAATAAAGAATTTAATCCAAATTATCATCAAGCAGTATTTACAGTTAAGGATGATAGAGGACCTAATATAATAGTGGAAGTATTACAAAAAGGATATATGTATAAAGATAAGGTAATACGTCCTGCTATGGTAAAGGTAAGTGAGTGATGAATAGAGATAACGCATTATTATTATCATTTATGTTACGTATGGGAAAATATGAAGAAATGACAGCAGAAGATATAAAAAATGCAGTTAATAAAGAAGTAAATGATTGTCAAGTTAATTTATATTTAAGAGTTGTTAAACTTCTTGGTAAAAAGGTACCATATGATAAGATAATTGAATTTATTGATAATTATACAGATGAGGATTTTGATGATTTGTTATTAGATCAAAAGACTTATATAAAAACAAAGATAAAAAGGGATTTAAATACAAGAAGAAAAAAATTAGAAGGAGAGGATAAATAATGAGTAAAATTATAGGTATTGATTTAGGAACAACTAATAGTTGTTGTTGCGTATTAGAGGCAGGTGAGGCTAAGGTTATACCAAACCCAGAAGGTGGTAGAACTACTCCATCTGTAGTAGCATTTAAAAATGGTGAAAAGATAGTTGGTGACGCTGCTAAAAGACAAATGGTAACTAATCCAAATACTATCTCATCAATTAAAAGATTAATGGGTACAAGTAAGAAAGTTGAAGCTGAAGGTAAAAAATATACTCCAGAAGAAATAAGTGCAATGATACTTTCTTATATTAAAGATTATGCAGAAAGTTATTTAGGA
>CACZSX010000093.1 GCA_902783915.1 uncultured Erysipelotrichaceae bacterium
CAGAAAATACAACAGATATGGTTGTAGATAAAGAAAAATGTAAAGTTAAAATTTAGTTGAAAAGGAGATTTTAATATGAGTTATCCAATAAAATATGCTGTACAAAAAGTGACGATAGAAATATGTGGTAGACCGATGACTATGGGTTATGTAGCGTCTAAGTGCTATATAGTAGATGATTCACTTGATAGTGAATATATAGTACCTCATTATGTATCATTTCCATATCATAATATATTTCGTTATCCATTAGAAGAATATTCTGATGAAAATCTATTATATATAAGACGTAAAAACAAACCTATTCGTTGTAATGCTAGAGTCAATAAATTGTTTGACACATTTGATGAGGCAAAAGAAAGTGCTAATGAAGTGAATGAGGAATTAAAAAAAACACGCATTTTTAGATTAACTCATCCAGTTCATCCGCTTGATAGAAAAATGTTTGAAGAATTAGAAACTAATTTAGAGTTTTGTAAGAGATATGAAGAGTTAATAGAAGCAAATACTGGTGACATGATTATTACTAAAGATAAATTAAAATGTAAAGTAAAGAATTGATACTTCAATTCTTTTTTGTTATACTAATTATGGGTGATAATATGACTGTACATATAGGTGCTTTAAAAGAAGATATAAGTAAAATAGTAATAATGCCAGGAGATCCAAATAGGGCTAAATTTATAGCAGAAAACTTTTTAACTGACTATAAATTAATAAATAATACTCGTGGCATGCTTGGATATACTGGTTATTATAAAGATAAGAAAGTAACAGTAATGGCTAGTGGTATGGGTAATCCTTCTATGGGGATTTATTCATATGAATTATTTAATGATTATGATGTAGATTATATAATTAGAATTGGTACTTGTGGTGCATATACTACTGATTTAAAATTGTTTGATTTAATATTAGTTAATAAATCATATAGTAATACAACTTATGGCGTTAATTTAGGATATAATGAGAATAATATTAACTCTTCAGAACATTTAAATAAAATAATAGAGGAAACTGCTAATAAAAATGGAATAGATATAGTAAATGGTAATATTCATTGCACTGATACATTTTATACAAAAGATTATAGTGAATATTTAAATTATAATTGTATAGGTGTAGAGATGGAATCTTTTGCATTATTTACAAATGCTAAAGTTTTAAATAAAAATGCCTCATGTATACTTACAGTATCTGATAGTTTAGTTACTAATGAAAAACTTACAAGTGAACAAAGAGAAAAAAGTACAATTAAAATGATTGATTTAGTGCTTAATTCAGTATTAAACCTATAAAATTGTATTTTTTTCATATACTAATTAGGGGAGGATTTATGAAATATGAAAGAATAGATATGGGTTCATACCATATACACTTTATAAGTACTAACAAATTTAAAACTACTACTATATCTATTAATTTTAGAGAAAAAATAAAAAAAGAGGATATAACAATAAGAAGATTTTTATTTCAAATATTAACTAACACTACAAAAAAATATAATACAGAAAGATTATTTGAAATAGAATTAGAAAATTTATATTCATTAAGTTTGTATCATTCTAATCTAAAATTTGGGAATTATATAAATAGTTATATAGATATTAAGTTTTTGAATGATAAATATAGCGATGATAAGTTGTTATATAATTCTATAGATTTATTATATGAAATATTATTTAATCCCAATGTAATAAATAATAGTTTTGAATCTAATACTTTTAATATTATAAAGAACAAATTAAATTTAAGTATTAAATCATTAAAAGAAAATACTGGTAAGTATGCATCTAATAAAGCGTTACAAACTATGGATAAATCTGATCCAATATCTTTTAATATGTGGGGAGATAAAAAAGATTTAAAAAATATTGATGAGAAAAGTCTTTATAATTATTATAAGCATGTATTAGATACAAATATAATTGATATATTTGTAGTAGGTAATGTGAATAATGATGAAGTATTAGAATATATAAAAAATAAATTTAAATTTAAGGAAAGAAAAGATATAAATATTGATCCATTTATTACGTATAATAAAGTTCCAAAATTAATAACTAAATCTGAAGTAATGAATATAAATCAATCTAAACTTGTTATAGTATGTAAAGTACTAAATTTAAGCTTATTTGAAAGAAGATACGTATTACCAATATATACGTCTATTTTAGGCGCTGGATCTACATCTAGATTATTTACTAATGTAAGAGAAAAGAATTCACTTGCTTATAGTATTAATGCTATTAATAATAATCCCAATTCAATATTAATGATTAATTGTGGTATAGATAGTGATAATTATGAAAAGACATTAAATTTAATAATGAATGAAATAAATATAAAAAATATAGATAAAACTGAAGTTGATAGTGCAAGAAAAGAATTAATTTCTTCAGTTGAAACATTATTAGATAGTCCATCCAATATAATTAATTATTATTATGGTATGGAAGTATTTAAAGCTGACAAAATAGATTTAAAAATAAAGAATTATAATAGAGTAACAATAAAAGACATTGAATCTCTTTCAAATAAGATAAAACCTGCTGCAATATATTTTCTGAAAGGAATAGACTATGAAGAAGAGTAAAATTAAATTTTATAATGAAGAAGTATATTATGAAAAACTAAATAATGGTTTAGAAATTTATATAATACCAAATAATAGAGTTAAAGATATATTTGTTACTTTAAATACTAAATATGGGGGTTGCAATTATAAATTTAAATTAAATAATAAATTTATTGGAGTACCTAATGGTATTGCACATTTTCTAGAACACAAAATGTTTGAACAAGAGGATGGAATTGACCCATTTGTATTTTTTAATGAAAGCGGCACTTATTGTAATGCTTCAACAAATTATTTTAATACTTCCTATTTATTTGCAGGTAATAATAATTTTGAAAATAATTTAAATTATTTGTTAGACTTTGTACAATCTCCTTATTTTACAGATAAAAATGTTGAAAAGGAAAAAGGTATAATAGCGCAAGAGATAAAAATGTATAATGATATGCCAGATACAATTTTATTTGAAAGATCATTATATAATATATTTAATAATCACCCTATTAAATATTCAATAGCAGGAACTATTCAAGATATAAATAATATTACTAAAGAAGATTTATATAATTGTTATAATACTTTTTATAATCCAAAAAATATGTTTATAGTAATAACTGGTAATGTTAATCCAGAAAGTGCAATAAATATTATTAAAAACAATCAAAATAATAAAAAATTTAATGATAGAAATGTTGAAATAGAAAATATTAGTGAACCAGATAAAGTAGATAAAAAATACGATGTAATTAAACATAATGTAACTATTCCTTACGTTTCATATTCTATTAAAATACCTGTATATAAATATAAAATAGATAGAAAAAAATTAAATATATATCTATCTGATATATTTAATATATTATTTGATAGTACTTCCTTATTTTATGAAAATATGAAAAATAAAAAACTATTAGATACAGTAATAGATATTGATACTATTGATACCGATAAACACAAAGTATTTATATTAACATTTAAATCTAAAAAATATAATAAAGTAATAAAAGAAATAGATAATGTATTAAAAAATATTAATATATCTAATAATGATTTAGAGAGAAAGAAAAAAGTTGAAATTAGTGATATGCTTTATATCTTTGATGATATTTCAAAAACTAATAAATTATTTTTAAATAATAAGATATTATATAATGATATATATTTAAATGTATATGATTTATTAAATAATTTAAATATAGATGAATTACATACTATTATTAATGATTTAAACTTAGATAATAAATCAATTCTTATAATTGAAAGTAATAAATAAATGAGTTATAATTTATATGGATGTCCTCGTAGCTCAGTAGGATAGAGCGATCGCCTCCTAAGCGATAGGTCGTTGGTTCGATTCCAATCGGGGACGCCATATTATTTGAATTAAAACTGATTATTAAATCAGTTTTTTTAATGTTATAGTTATGATATAATTATTTATGAAATTGGTGGTATTATGGAAAAATATAAAGAAATTGAAAGAAGTATTATAAAAAAGTATAGAAGAGATATATGGAGTAAATTTGTAAGAGCTGTAGTTGATTATAAATTAATTAATGAAAATGATAGCATAATGGTATGTATAAGTGGTGGTAAAGATTCTTTTTTGCTAGCTAAGTGTATCGAAGAATTGAAAAAGCATGGTAAAGTTAATTTCAATGCAAAATATGTTGTTATGAATCCGGGATATAATGAGATAAATAAACAAAAAATTATTGAGAATGCTAAAATATTAAATATACCAATTGAAATGTTTGAAAGTGATATATTTAATATAGTTAAAACTTTTGATTTAAAGAAATCGTGTTATATGTGTGCTAAGATGAGAAGAGGATATTTGTATAATAAAGCCAAAGAACTCGGATGTAATAAAATAGCTCTTGGGCATCATTTTAATGATGTTATAGAAACAACACTATTATCACTATTCTATGGTGCAGAAATTAAAACAATGATGCCTAAATTGCATAGTGATAATTTTCCTGGGATAGAATTAATAAGACCATTGGTATTAGTAAGAGAAGAAGCGATAATATCGTGGGCAAATACTAACGATTTAAAGTTTATTAATTGTGCATGTAGATTTACTGAGGCAAATAGTAAAAATGAAAGTGATAGTAAAAGAATTGAAATGAAATTATTAATAAAAAATATGTTAAAGGTTAATAGAGACATTGATTATAATATATTTAAGGCACTTGATAATGTTAATTTAAACTGTGTATTAGGCACGAAAAAAGATGGAATATATAAAAGTTTTTTAGATGATTATGATTGGGAGTAGTTATGGAAATATATGGTTATAAATGTTTTAATTCTAATGGTACAAATAGATATGGTAAAAGAATAGAAGAAGGAAAAATATATACTACTTCCAAACCAATAAAATATGGTAATGATGGTCATGGTCATCATTTTTGCGAAAATTTAGAAGATACATTTAGATTTTTCGTATCAGATGATAGCAATATTTGTGAAGATGTATGTATATGTAAGGTAAGAGGATTTGGAGAAATTCATGAAAGAGAAGATGATAGAGTAGTTGAAATAGATGATGGTTATTATGGTTTATATGCTGCAGAAAATCTTGAAATAATAAAAATATTGACAAGAGAGGAAATAATTGAATATGGACTTAATTTATACCCTGAAAGAGCAGAGAGATTTGTATCTGGATTAAAACTTAGTGATGATGAAATAGAATTATTTAAAGAAAGGTATAAAAACAGTTATCGTGTACTTGATGCAATTTCTTATTACCAATTAAATGATAAAGAAGTATATAGTAGAAGAATTGGATTAAAACATTAATATTTACTTTTTTATGTATTTGTTATATAATTAATACATAATAGAAATGGTATATGGGAGGAATTATGAAAAAGTTTTTAAAATTAACTGTAATTACTATTTTGTGTTTTGTGTTAGTAGGTTGTGGATGCAGTAAAAAAGAAAAGAAAAAAGAAAAAAGTAAGGAAAAAGAAGTAAGTTTAGCTGAAAAATTATACACAAATGACTCACAATTAGTATTTAATAACAAAGATGTATATAAATTAGTATTCTATTATAATAGTGCTAAAGAAATAACTGGATATGAACATTATTATGAATTTGCCACTGAAAAAGAAGCAGAGGAAGAATATAAAAAAGTTTCTGAAGATCTAAAAAATAATGTATCTATTAAAAAGATTGAAAGAAAAGGTAAATTTGTTATATATACAATGAATCCAAGTGAATATGAAGGTAAAACAGTAAGTGACATTCAAGAATCTTATTCATTCCTAATTCCAGTATATAAAGACTAATTTAAGATTATACTTCTGTATAATCTTTTAAGTTTAAGGAGGGGTATATGAATACTTTAATATTTGGGCACAGGAATCCAGATACTGACAGTATTTGTTCTAGTATTGCATTATCATATTTGAAGAATGCTCTAGGTGAAAAAACAACGCCTAGGGCTATTGGTCATTTAAATAATGAAACTAAGTTTGTATTAAAGTATTTTAATATACCAGAACCTCAATACTTAAATGATGTAAAAATAAGAATTAAAGATGTAAAATATAATAAAAAGGCATATGTTTATGAAAAAGATTCAATATATGATGCCTATTTAATTATGCAAAAAGAAGAGATAACCGCTATACCTATAATTGATAAAAATAAACAAGTTATAGGCTTTTTATCAATGAAAGATGTAGCCAAGTTTTTAGTAAGTGGAGAAAAAGAAGTTATAAATACATCACTTGATAATATTTTGGATGTGCTTAATGCTGAGGTATTATCTAGATATGATGATTATATTAAAGGTAAAATGATGCTAGTTGGTTATCAATCTAGTACATTTCAAGAAGAGATATTACTAACTAACGAAGATATACTTGTAGTAGGAGATAGGTATAAAATAATTGATTATGCTATTGATTCTCATGTAAAAATGATTATATTAGCAGTAAATAGTAATATTAAAGATGATTTATTAGAAAAAGCTAAAATTAATAATGTTACTATTATAAGAACTTCTATGACAAGTTATGAAATAGCTAATATGGTTAGATTAAGTAATTATTCATGCAACATAAATACGCATATAAATCCTATTACAATATGTGAAGATGATTATTACGATGAATTCCAGTTAATAGCTAAGAAAACCAAACACACAAATTATCCAGTAGTTAATAGAAAAGGGGAATGTTTGGGTTCTATTCAAATAAACTTATCTAATGAATTTGAAAGAAAAAAGGTAATATTAGTTGATCATAATAATTATGAACAGTCTGTAGAGGGAATTGAAGAAGCGATAGTAGTAGAAATTATTGATCACCATAATTTAGGCACAATAGGTACTAAAGTACCAATAAACTTTAGAAGTATGACAGTAGGTTGTACAGCAACTATAATTTATAAAATGTTTGAAGAAAAAGAAGTAGAAATACCTTCTGATATTGCTGGAATATTGCTATCGGCTATAATTTCTGATACATTGTTATTTACATCACCAAGTACTACTGAAGATGATATTAATGCCTCGGAAAGATTAGCAAATATAGCTAAAATAGATGTTAATAACTATGGCTATAAGATGCTAAAAGCTTCATCTACAATTGATGGATTAACTATAAATGAGCAATTATATGAAGATTATAAATCATATACTGTTGGTAGGTTACATTTAGGTATTAGTCAATTAATAACTATGGATTTTGAGAAAATTAATAAGAATATTAATGAATATGTGGATAAATTAAATGAGTTAAATAGTGTTACACCAGGTGTAAATGTAATATTTATTACAGATATATTTAAAAGGGGATCATATGTAATATATAATACAAAAGCAGAAGAAATAATTATGAATGCATTTAATTTAAAAGAAATATATGAAGGAATATTTATACCTTCAATTATGTCTAGGAAAAAACAAATGCTTCCGCCTATAATGGAAATAATGGAAATGCAATAAAAAAGATGAAGTTAATATTCTTCATCTTTATAGGAGATTATTTCTCCTTTTTTTAATGTTTTTTTAATGTCAATAACTCTTTGATTTTCAGAACCTCTCCATCTTAATTTTGGATTTCTAAGTTCATCTTTATATTGACCATCTACTAATACATCTAAATATTTTATTACTTCTTTATCTTTTAACTCTTCAAATGAATATCCAGACCATGACCATACTGTTTTATTTGGATATTTTTCTTTGAATTTTTTTGCTAATTTAGTGGCGCCTTCTATATTTACATCATTCATTGGTTCACCACCAAGCATTGATAATCCTTTTATTTGCTCTTTATCAGCGAGTTTTAATACTTCCTCTATAGTTTCATCAGTAAATTCATTGCCACCTGTAAAACTCCAAGTTTCAGGATTAAAACAATTTTTACAATGGAATTTACATCCTTGAAAGAATATTGATACTCTTATTCCAGGGCCATTAGATATGTCCATTTTCCTTATTTTATTGTATCTCATTATGCATCCTTATTATCTATATGTAGAACTCTTTCTTTTATCTCTTGCGTTCTACCTTTATTCCAGAAATTAGATCCAATGTAACCACATGTTCTTCTTGCTACATTTAATAAGTCATGATCTCTATTTCCACATTCAGGGCAATACCATTCAAGATTATCATCTATTAAGATTTCACCACTATAACCACATTTTTGACAATAATCGCTCTTAGTATTTAATTCAGCATACATTATATTGTCATATATGAATTTAATTACTTCCATAACTGTATCTAAGTTATTTTCAAGATTAGGTGTTTCAATATAACTAATTGCACCACCTGGTGATAATCTTTGGAATTCTGATTCAATTCTTAATTTTTCGAAAGCATCAATTTCTTCAAATACAGGAATATGATAAGAATTAGTTATATAATCTCTATCAGTAATACCTTTAATTTTACCAAATCTTTCTTTTAATCCTTTTGCAAATTTATATGTAGTAGATTCAATTGGAGTGCCATATACTGAATAATCAATTCTTTCTACTTCTTTCCATTCCTTACATTTATCATTCATATGTTGCATTACTTTTAATCCAAATTCTTTTCCCTCACCATTATCAGTATGAGAGTGTCCTGTCATATATTTAACACATTCATAAAGTCCAGCATATCCAAGTGATAATGTTGAGTATCCATGATGTAATAATTCATGAATTGATTCACCTTTTTCAA
>CACZSX010000094.1 GCA_902783915.1 uncultured Erysipelotrichaceae bacterium
ATATGTTTGACCAAGAGCAACATTATCATACTTTGGATTTGAATTTTGTACAATTAAATAACAAGCATATCTACTAAGTTTATAATCAATTATTGGTTTTGCAGTTGGACCAACTTTCACGATTTTGGTGTAAACACCAAAATGGGCATTAATACTGTTATTACTTTGTGAACATGCAACTTGAGCCTTTTCAATTACAACACTAAAGTATCTCCATTCTTTGTAGCCAAGTATACATTGCAATTCCCTAGCCTCCCAAAACTCATTACCATCTTCATCAAAATGTTTGATGCTTTCAAATATTTTTTCTTGATATTGTTCTATAGAATTCATTACTCCTCCTTATCTATAAAACTCACACTTAAATATATTTTACACACTTAGATCATAATAATTATATCATATGTAAAAAAGGCTTGATAGCCTTTCACATTTTTAATTTACCTTTACTTCCTTTTAAGCCATTAAAATTACTTAATATATTTGTTTCAAATGAGAATACTTTTCTTTTCTTCCTTTTATATGCTTTAATTGCTAAGTTAATCATTTCATCTAATAGTTGTTTATATGGTTTATTAGTTGCTTCCCATAAATAGAATGATAATGATCCAGGTATTGTATTTGTTTCATTTATATATATCTTTTTAGATTTTTTGTCTATTAAGTAATCTATTCTTATAACACCTGCAGCATTTAATACTTTAAATACTTTTTTAGATAATTCTTTTATTTCATTAGTCATTTTAGAATCTAATCTTGCAGGTAATATTCTATTAGTAGATGCCATACCTTTTGAACCTGTTTTCTTTGAATTACCTAGGTATTTATCTCTATAACTCAAAAATTCATCTGCACCCATTACTTCTTCTAGTTCACTAGCTTCTTGTTCCTCATAGTTACCTAAAACACTACAATTTACTTCTACTAAGTTTTCTACTACTCTTTCTACCAAGATTTTTTCATCATACTTAATAGCTTCTTCAATAGCCTCTTTAACTTCATCTTCATTTTTAGCCTTACTTATACCCACACTACTACCAAGTCTTGCAGGTTTAACCATTACTGGGTATCCGATAGATTTAATTTCCTTTAGTACTTCTTTTTCATTTTCTTTATATTCTGAATCAAAGAACCACATATACTTAGTTACAGGTAATTTAGATGATTCAAGTATTTGTTTTTGGAACACTTTATCTTGACCTACTGATGCAGAATATAAATTTGATCCTACATATGGAATACCTATTAATTCAAGATATCCCTGTAATGTACCATCTTCTACATTTGTACCATGTACAACTGGAAGTACTAAATCTATATAATCTATTATTCTTTTTATACCATTCTTTTTAATAATTACAAATTTATCACCTTTATTACATAGTACTACATTAGTAGCATATTTCTTCATTAAATCTAAATCACTATATATTTCAATATCTTTTAATAATCTACCTGTATACCATTCTCTATCTTTACCTATATATATAGGTATTATTTCGTATTTTTCTTCATCTAATGATTTCATAGCCTGAACAGCTGAAATAATACTTACTTCATGCTCAACACTTTCGCCACCAAATATTACTCCTACTCTTAATTTCATATGTTTCACTCCTATCTAAATAAATCTGGTAAATCATTTTCTAATAGTACATAAGTTTCTTTCTCTTTTAACTTATTTACTAATGGAAATGCATCTATTACTTCTTCTAAAATATAAATATGTTTATCACTATAATTTTTACTTTTTAATCCAGTATATATTGCTTTTGTTTGTTCTCTTCCAATAAGTATTACTTCATCAGCGACCTCTGCAATATGTTCTCCAAATTTCATATTTTCTTCATCTTGTATACTTCCTAATTCTATCATACCTGGTGTTACTACCATCTTCTTACCAGGCATCATATTAAGCACATCAAGCGCCATAGATGCTCCAACTGGATTTGAATTATATGCATCATCTATATAGTATATATCATTGCTTTTCTTAATTTCAAGTCTATGTTCAACTGGTTTTACACTTTTTACCGCTCTTTGTAATTTATTTATATCTATTTTTAAATAATGTCCAAGTGCTATACTTGCTAAAATATTATATATATTGGCATATCCAAGTAATTTAGTTTCAAAACTATATTTTGTTTTATCTCCTTTAATTAACAAATCAAAAGATGTACCAGTATTTTTTATCTTTATATTAGTTGCCCTATAATCAGCATCATTATCAATACCTATCCATAATATTTTTACTTTATTTTTTAAATTATAATTGACTTGTAATGGATCATCACTATTTAATATACCCACACCATCACTAGGTAGGCTTTCTATTAATTCAAATTTACCTTTTTGAATATTTTCTTGTGATCCAAATAACTCCATATGAGCTTTGCCAATTCTAGTTAATATTCCATATTTTGGATGCACTAAATCACATAATTCCTTTATTTCACCTATTTTATATGCACCCATCTCTGCTATAAATATTTCATCAAATTTATCTAAATTATTATTTATAGTCATTATAAGACCATATGGTGTATTTAAATTTTTAGGTGTAGGAATAGTATTATATTTTACATTTAATATTTCATTTAATATATTTTTACTACTTGTTTTACCATAACTACCTGTTATTCCAACAACTTCTAAATTAGGCATATTTTTAAGTTTATTCATTGCTTTTCTTTTAAATTTTAAAAATACACATTTTTCTATTGGTATATTAACTTTTACTGCAATCAAAGATATGTAATACATAAAATATCCAATAAAAGAAAGAATTATATAATAATTAATATTTAATTTCAAACCAAAGAATATCATAAGAGATATTAATACAAATATAGTTAATAATAATCTTTTAATTCTTGCTGTAACTACTAAATGTTTTTTTACTACTATTTTATAACTAATACCAAAACTTCTAATTATTAATAACAAATATATTATTAAGAATAATATATCAATTACTATTCCTTTTTTTACATAAAGAATAAAAAATATTAAAAATAGTTGAGCTAGTGTAAAAGATAACATTATTTTAGTAAAATTCTTATTAATCCATTTAAAATATCTAAAATCATCGTCATATAAGTTTTGCTGTAACATATGTAATGAATCTTTAGTCACATAATACATATAGATTAACCATATAAAAGTAAGTAATATTTTCATTATTTACCTCCTAAAAAACTTTTTAATACATTTATAGTTTGATCAATTCTTTCTAAATATGCATAATGTGTACATCCCTCATATATAATTAAACCTGCATCTTTCATTATACTTTCTGCATATTTTGCATCTTCCACGCTTACCGCTGTATCCAAATCTCCCCATATAAGTATTGTAGGCACTTCTATATTTTTTAAGTATTCAGTTAAATCTTCATTTACAGTATTTACTAATATTGTCCTCATCATTGGTGATGCATTTCTATAATCTGTAGAACCAATCTTAGTTTTCATATATGCTTCTAATTCTTTTATTACTGGTACTTTTTTCATGAATTTTAATAATTTTACTTTAAAAGTATTTTTCTTTGTACTTCTTCTAAAAGGTGCACTTAAAAGTACAAGTTTTTCAACTTTTCTTTTCGCGCTATAAATAATAGCTATTCTTCCACCAAAAGAATGTCCTACTAATATAGGATTTTTTACCTTTAATTTATCTAAAAATTCACATAGCAATTCATAATAATCATATATAGTGTATCCATATGTTGGTTCACTACTTTTACCAAAACCAGGTAAATCCAAAACTATAATTCTATAATCTTTTTCTAAACCCTTACCAATTGGATTCATCATTTCAATATTTTGACCCCAACCATGTAATAAAACTATAGGTTTACCCTTTTTATTGCCATATTCAACATAATTTATATAAACATCTTTAATATTCATTATCTCACCTACTTTTATTTTATCACTATTATTATATGCTAATCAAGAAATTAGGCGAATAAATTAATAAAAACAAGATATTATCTTGTTTTTATTTTTTCTTTAAAATATGCACCAACTAAGAATCTACCATTTTTTGATTCATCACCATGTTTATATGCATAGTTTGAATAAAAATTAGGATCACTAATAGTGTCTATAGGAGATGTAGTTACCCCTTTTACACCTCTCAACATAAGCTGAGATATTACTGCGTTTTTTAAATTGATTCTATATCCTTCCTTAGTTTCATCTATAAAGTGTTTCCAATCATCATGTGTAGCCCAATAAGGATATGTTTCATATACATAACTATACCCTGCACATGGTCCAATATATGCATTTAATTCACTATCTTTTGCTCCTGATGCTTTACTTACTGCATCAACTAAACTAACCGGTAATTCTTTATCAATCATTTGTGAACTACAATGAGCTATACCAAGAGTATCTCTTGCACTTACTATTACTATTGGACAATCTGCGACAGGATATGCAAGTACTACTCCTTTTAAACTACTTCTTATAAGCATTACATCACATTTTATATCTAAATTCCATAAATCATAATTTGGATCTTGGTTTAATAATTCTCTTATATTTTCTGTAACATCTTCTGATACAAATGGCACTTTTGCTGGTGTTAATGGTACAAGTATTTTAGTACCATCAAACCCCTTTAACTCTCCTAATCTTTTTCTTCTTATCTTTAAATCTTTTATTATTTCTTCTCTAGTTAGTGATTCATTATAAAAATCCTTTTTACCACTCATAGGGCCATTAGTTCTATCACTATTAAATATATTAATCATACTCCCCCTCCTTTTTGGCATTAAATATTTTAATCTAATTTATTATTTTGTCAAGAAAAAAACTACTAGTTTTTAGTAGTTTCTATAAAATATTTTATTAAATTTAATTCATTTTTATCAAAATCAATCATATCTTCTGGATGCCATTGAACTCCTACTACAAACTTTTTATTAGGATATTCTATTGCTTCTATATAACCATCTTCTGAATATGCACTTACATTATAATTACCTATATCTACCACATGATAATTATGTCTACTATTTACATAATTGTCTCCTATTATTTTATTTATAATACTGCCTTCTTTTGTTTTAATTTTATGAGTAATCAAATAATGATTATTAATATTTTTTTCGATACTATTAGCCATTATTTGCATTCCTAAACATATTCCTAATAGTGGTATATCTTTTTCTATAGCATAATTACATATATATTTATCATAATTATAAATATCAGTTCCACCCGGCATTATAATTCCATCACATAACTTTAATACTTTTTCTATATCATTAGCTGGTAATATAAGTACAGGAATGCCTCCTAATTTATTAATTGCATTTACTATATTATTATTTACTTTAATGTAATCCTCATTTTTTCTTCCAACTATACCTATAATAGGTTTAGTTAAAAAGATTGATTTCTCAATCTTTTTTAGCATATTACTGATCCTAATATTATAGCTAATAAAATATATAAAACAATAACTACAAGAAAGCCATTGTTGTTAGTACATCCACAATTATTAGTTGTATTACAAGCCATTTTTACACCTCCTTATTTAAATGTAGGCACCAACTACGATTACTAAAATTATAAATAATACAAGAACTATAGCAGCTCCACTAACGTATCCGTGTCCCATAATCGATTCCTCCTTTTCTATCTTCACATTATTTTATGGTAAAATCAAAAGTTTGTGATTACTTATAACTAAATTATTGTATTTTTATTCTTTTTTTGTTATCATTGTAAATGTTGGGAGGATAAAATGAAAAATATAGTTAAATATTTATTATGTGTATCTCTTATCGTAGTTACACTTACAGGATGTGGACGTGTTCCAAAATTAAAAGATGGTAGTGACTTAGTATTTGAATTAAATGGATTAAAAATGACGGCAGAGGATTTCTATCAAGAATTAAAAGATAATTATGGTACTCAAACATTAGTCAATGCAATTGATAGTTTATTGCTTAATAAGGTATATGAAACTGATAAAGATTTAAAAACTAAAATTGATTCTCAAATTACACAATTAAAAAATCAATATGGTTCAGATTTCCAAAGTTTCCTAGAATATAATAATATTGCTAGTGAAAAAGTATTAAGAAATTTATTAGAAATATCATATAAAAGAGAATTAGCTATTAAAGATTATGCTGCCACATTAATTAATGATAAAGATATTGAAAAGTATTATAATGAAAAAACTATTGGTGATATCAAAGCCAGTCATATTTTAATCAAATCTGAAGCTACTGATGATATGACTGATGAAGAAAAGAAAAAAGCTGAAGAAAAAGCTTTAGAAACCGCTAAAGAAGTAATTAAGAAATTAAATGATGGTGCTAAATTTGAAGACTTAGCAAAAGAATATTCTAAAGACTCTAGTGCATCAGATGGTGGTAATTTAGGTTACTTTAATAGAGGTGAAATGGTTTCAGAGTTTGAAAATGCTGCTGTAGCATTGAAAGTTAATGAATATACAAAAGAACCTGTTAAAACTCAATTTGGATATCATATTATTCTTAAAACAGATCAAAAAGAAAAACCAAAATTAACAGAAGTAAAAGATAAAATTAAAGATACATTAATCAATGACAAGATTAGTAACACTTCAAACATTTCTGTATTTGCACTTGAATGGTTAAGAAATAAAAATGATTTAAAAATATATGATTCTGAATTAAAAATAAGATATGATCATTATATGAATCAAGAAAAATCAAATTAAAAAAGCAAGATTAATTAATCTTGCTTTTCATTTTTTCATTATATTCCTTTATTTCTTCATCTGTTTTTAATCTTATATTAGGTAACATTTTTCTATATACTAATATACCCAATGACTCATCTTCATCAAAAATCTTACTTGCTAATTTAAAAACTATCTTTAAGTACTCTGGATATAATTTAGTATCACCATTTACCTTGGTTTCATAAACTATTTTTCTTTCCATTTCACTTAACTCTTTATATGCACTCATAAATACTTGTGCATATTTATCTTCATTAGTATATATTCCTCCGCTTAATACATAACTCATCTAAACCACCTGCCATTATTTTTCCACCAAATTTATTATACATATATTATAAAATTTTTCAATCTTTTTTTGCTCTTGGATGACTATCCAAATATACTTTTCTTAATCTTTCATTAGAAACATGTGTATAAATACCTGTTGTATCTAAAGATGAATGCCCTAATAACTCTTTAACAATTAATATATCACATCCCTCATTTAATAAATGCGTTGCAAAAGTATGCCTTAATGTATGTGGTGTAACATTTTTATTTAATGCAGCTTTTTTTATTATATCATCTATTATTAATTCAATACTTCTTGTAGTAATTCCCTTTTCTTTTTTATTCATTCCTACTATTAAATAATTATTATTTTTACCATTTAATAATAAATTTCTTCCATCTTCTATATATTTTTTTAATATTTCTTCACATGGTTTACCATATAATACTATTCTCTCTTTAGAACCTTTACCTAATATTCTTATACTTCTCTCTTCATAATTTATATCTTGTAATTTAATATTACATAATTCAGATACTCTTATACCTGTACCATATAAAAGTTCAAGAATAAGTCTATTTCTTTGACCTATAGGAGTATTAATATTTGGTATATTAAATATATCATCGACATCAGTATTAGTAATATATTTAGGTAATCTTTTTTCTTTTTTAGGTAAAGAAATATATTTAAATATATTTTTATCTACCAATTCTTTATCATATAAATATTTATAAAATGCTCTTAATGCACTTATTTTTCTAGATATACTTGTAGCTTTATACTTTTTATTATATATATTTATTAAATACTTTTTTATATCAGTATATTTAACTTTATAAATATTTAAATTATTATCACTACAAAAATTAACAAAATCAATTATATCTAATTCATAATTTTTAAGTGTATACTTACTATAATTTCTTTCTATTTTTAAATATTTTATAAATTCATCTACTATCATTATTTCACCTATTAAAAAGAATTAATAAAAATTAATTCTATTTACTTTTATGTGCATCAAAAGGAGATAATTCCTCTCTTCCCTCAAAATCATCTATGTCTAATAATTCTCTTTCATGCTCTTTTAAATATTGAAGTCTCATTTCCTCTTTTTCTTCATCAGTTATGGAAAATTCATGAGTTTCTGCTGATTCTTTTAATTTTTCTTTTCTCTTTCTTAATTCCTGTTCTTGTTGATATGATCTCATAGTCAAATATGTATTTCTACAACCTTTATACGTAGAAAACACTTTTTCTGATAAACACAATAAAGGATCCATATAACTTTCTTTTGATTTTATTGCACCTTCTATTTCATTTGCTAAAGAAGATAAATTTCTAACTCCTTTATATTTTTTTGCAAATTTTCTTACAAAATGCTCATCATGTGCTAATAACTCAAACTTTGTTGCAATAGATTCTTCATCTAAAACTCCAACATCTTTTTTATATAGAGGACCTTTCTCACTCTTATAAACTTCTTCTTTTTTATTTGGCTGCATTACTATTTCAACATCAGCAACATCACTTGAATTAATAGAAACCCCTGTATTTGCAATTATGGTTCTTATTAACTCATCTTTATTGGTATATTGTGTAGTTCTTTCATCCATCATTCTCAAAGTTATTGGGCGTTTATAAACTCTATATACTTCTCCTGTTTTCATTACTATTAATAAGTAATAGTTTTCTCCTCTCATTATTCATCCCCCTTTTCTTCTAATTTAACTAATACTTCTCTAGGTTTTGAACCATTTTGAGGACCAACAATACCCCTTTCCTCTAATAAATCAATTATTCTTGCTGCTCTATTATATCCAAGTTTATATTTTCTTTGAAGTAATGAGGCACTTGCTTTACCAGTTTTAACTACAAATTCAACTATATCTTTGTATAAAGGATCATCTTTTTCTTCTACATCACTACTATCTACATCATCACTATGCATAGTAGTGGCAGTAACATCTAAGTTAAATTTATTATCAAATTGAGCTTTTTGTTGACTTACAACATAATCAATTACTTTATTTATTTCTTCATCGGATACATATGCTCCTTGTATTCTAACAGGGCTATTTTCACCCATTGGTAAAAATAACATATCACCTTTTCCAAGTAATTTTTCTGCACCTGTCATATCAAGTATAGTTCTTGAATCAATACTTGATGATACTGCAAATGAAATACGAGATGGTATATTTGCTTTTACTATACCAGTAATAACATCTGTAGAAGGTCTTTGAGTAGCAACTATTAAATGTATACCAGCTGCTCTAGCCATTTGAGTAATTCTTAATATAGAATCTTCAACCTCTTTTGCTGCTACTAGCATTAAATCAGCAAGTTCATCTATTATTATTACAATATATGGTAATCTTTCTAGTTTGCCATTTAAATTTCTTCTTCTATCATCTACATATTTATTATAATCACCTATATTTTTAGTTCGAGTTTCTTCAAATAAACTATATCTTCTTTCCATTTCAGATACCATTCTCATAAGAGCAATACTTGCTTTTTTAGGGTCTGTAACAACTGGCATAAGTAAATGAGGAACACCATTATACATACTCATTTCAACCTTTTTAGGATCTACTAATACCATTTTTACTTCATTAGGTTTTGTTCTTAAAAGTAATGTAACAATTATAGAATTTATACATACTGATTTACCACTACCAGTAGCACCTGCGACAAGTAAATGTGGCGTTTTATTTATTTCCATAAACATTGTTTTACCCATTATATTCTTACCTAGTGCAACTGCTAGTTTAGAATTTTCCATAGATTTTGGAATATCTTCCATTATTTCTCTTAGAGTTACACCTACACTAGTTCTATTAGGAAGTTCTATACCAATGGTACTTTTACCTGGAATAGGTGCTTGAATTCTTACATCTTTTGCTGCAAGAGCAAGCGCTATTTCCCTTGAAATTGACAACACTTTATTAACTTTTGTACCACTTTTTAATTCCATTTCATATTGAGTAATAGATGGCCCAACATTAATTGCTACAACTTTTGCAACTATATCAAAATCACTAAGTACTCTTTCTAATTTTTCAACATTATCTCTTATTACTGCTTTATTTTCACTAGCATTTATTTTAGTAGGTTTCCTTAATAAAGTTCTAAAATCAGGTAAAATATAATTATTTACTGATGCATCTTCATATTCGATAGTAGTTGCTGGAACTTCTTCCTCTACTTCTTCTACATTATTATCTAATTCATCTAAACTACTAATAACTTTCTTACCAGTTAAATCTTCAACCTCGTCTTCATGATCTTCTTCTATATTAACAGTAATTCCTTGTTTCTTAAATTCTCGTTTAAATGACATATTCTTAAGTTTAGAAAATATATTTTTAATTATAGTAATAACTGATATATTAAATGCAATTACTATTCCACATATTATTAAGAATATTGATACAATATATGCTCCCTTAATTGAAAACAATTTAACAAATAACAATGAAAATATTGCGCCAATTATACCACCACCATTAGGATCTAAATTGTTACCAAATACGCTTAATAAACCATCAATTGTACTTTCAAAAGTAGCAATAATTTCTGCATTATTTTTTGTAACATAATTTATATGGCAAAAAACAAGTAATCCTATTATTACTAAATACACTCCAAATAATCTAAGGGAAAATATTTTTACTTTTTCATTTTTAATTACTTCATAAGCACCAAATGCAAAAACTAATAGTAATGGAACAATCCACAATGAACCATTTAAGAATATACTAAAATTTGATACAACTTTACCTACTGGTCCAAATATTTCAGAACCACCAAAACCAATTATAGATATTAATATCCATAATAGACCTATAAGTTCAAATCCGTGCTTACTTTGTTTTTCCTCAGTTTTTCTTTTCTTTCTTTTTGCCACAATATCACCTCTAGCATCTAATATAATTATATCAAATTATAATATTAATTAAAAGATTTAAAAGAAAAATTCGAATATTTAATATTCGAATCATTCTATTTAATTATATATTAAAAGATTTTCTTAATTGTTTTACTTTTTCTTCCTCAATAGTATCTAAATATATAACTGGATTTATATTACTAACATCATCATCCATTACTGAAGAAAGGCTATTGACTAATCTACTATCGAAACCTAATTTGTCTAATAATTCTAATAATTTTCTATATTGATCAGTTTCTAAACTAAATACATTTTTATTATTTAGTAATACTTCTATTATCATCATAGCATAACAATATATATCTGTTTGTTTCGAAGTATGCATTATTCCATAACAATCAACTTCATATTTACTTAAATGTCTATTAACAAGAAAGTATGTATAAAAATTAGTAGATCCAGGTATACCTAATAATCCCATACCAGTTGTGTCAATAGCATATACATTATTATCATAGCCTATCATAAAGTTTCCACCATGCACATCCGAAAAACAAGCATTATACTTAGGATTACTTCTTTCTATTTTTTTTAATATTAAGCCAATCTTTCTTAGTGCATCTATTTTTCTTCTTAAACTTACATTATTACTACCTAAATAATAATGTGCATTATATCCTTTTATTCTTTTTAATACTTCACCTTTAAATCTATCTTCAATAAATATCTTTGCTTTTGGTAATACAAGTTCACTTATTTTTTCTTCTTCATTAAACAATCTTAATGCATCTATTTTTTTACTTTTTTCTTCTAAATAAATTTCATCTTCACTTGAATATATTTTTAATAAATAACTATCATTATCATGCACAGTATAAAAATCTGCTTCTGATGCCATAGTATTAAAATAATTCATACCTTTTAAATCATCTTTGCTTAATCTTAAATCCATACAACCCCACCTTGTTTCGAGGATGTATAATATCATAATTTTAAATTCTAGTCAAATTCTTGCTTAGTAAGATAATTTTCAACATCTTTAATAGTAGAATCAAAATTATTAAAGTTTACATTAAACCATTTAACATTCATTTTATTATTAATCCATGTATATTGCCTTTTTGCGTATCTTCTTGAATTTTTCTTTATTAAATCTATTGCATCTTCTAAACTTATTTCATTATTAAAGTATCTATATAATTCTTTATATCCAATAGCAGTATTTATAGGTATAGTATTTATATTTTTATCATATAATCCTTTTACTTCATTAAGTAGGCCATCACTAATCATTTCATCTACTCTATCATTAATTCTTTTATATAGTATACTTCTTTCTGTAGTAAGACCTATAAAATATACATCTTTATATAATAACTCATTACCATTATCACTTACTTTATTATTATTTTTTATTCTATTTAATGCCCTTATAAGTCTCTTCCTATTATTAACATGTATATCTGTATCTTCTATTTTCTTTATTTCATTTAATATTTCTTCATTAGAAAGATTATCATAGGTATCACTTTCATTTTCATCATTAAATTTGTAATCATATAGTAATGCTTTAATATATAAACCTGTACCACCTACTATTATTACATTTTTATCTTCATTTAATAATTTATCTAATACAATTCTTCCTTCTTTTTGATATTCATATACAGAATAAGGATTATTTACACTTCTAATACTTAATAAATGGTGAGTAACTCCTTCGGTATCTTCTACTTTAGCAGTACCTATATTCATTTCTTTATATACTTGCATAGCATCTGCATTTATTATTTCTGCATTGTATTTGTG
>CACZSX010000095.1 GCA_902783915.1 uncultured Erysipelotrichaceae bacterium
ATAAGTACTTGCTATATTAATCTCATCTTCATTAGCTTTTTCAAATAAATACAAAACAATACCAGTAAAGAAATTAATAGTTGAGTTAATCCAAAAAGGATCATTATTTTTTTCTTTTGGATCATAAAACATATAATAAGCAATATCTTCTACATACTTAATAGCTTTATCTTTTTCTCCATTTTTATATAAATCATATGGCATTTTTAATGGATTCCAACTATTCCCATATCTAGAATCATCAAAATCAACTACAATTGTAGTATATCCATTTTTTCTTAATAAATCAGCATTGTTTCTATATAATTCTCCCATTGGATCATTAATAACCATTGATTCTTTTGCTAACATAGATAGTTTTATTAAAGGTAAAATTGCAACTTGAGTTTTACCGCTCCCAGTACTTCCTATAATCATATTATGAGCCTCATGAGAATCTATATATAAATGATTATCATCATATGCCATCGGTATTCCAGACTTTTCTATTTCCTTTCCAATTTCTATTGCATCTAATCTTTTTGCTACCTCATCTTTAGTAGCCCATCTTGCATAACTCATATTATTCCTCCTCATATACCATTTAAACATAAAAAAAGAATATTGATATAAACAATAACGACTTATATATGATATAATTTATCTGGTGGTTAAATGAAAAATCTAATTATAAGCATATTAGAATATATAGATAATAACTTATATATAAAAATATCTGTAGATGAACTATCAAAAAGATTTTTCTATAATAAAGATTATATTATGAGAGTATTTAAAAAAGAATTAGGAATAACAATAATTGAATATATAAATAAAAAAAGAATATATAATTCATTAAGATCTATTCAGAATACTGATGATTATATTTTAAAAATTTCTATCTCATATGGATTTGCATCTCAAGAATATTATTGTGAAATATTTACAAAAATAATAGGTGTAAGTCCACAAGTATATAGAAAGTTTTGTAATAACAGTAAAACAATATCATATAATGAAATATCAATTATTAGAAAGAATCTAATAGATTTAAAGTATGAACTTGATAGAATAGAACTATATAAAAACAATATTGAAAGAGAAACCACAAAGAAATTATCATTATATTAAAAAAGATACCATTTGTTGGTATCTTAATTTATCTCAACATCATTAAAGTCAATGTCAATTAATAAATTTTGACAAACCTCTTCTCTGTCATTTTTTATTTCACTAAAGGCATAAATATATGCATCGCACCCTTCCCATAATGCAAATGAAAAGATAAATCCAAAAACTTCTAAGAAAAAATTAAAATCAGTTTTTAAACATATCATTAAATATGCAACTAAACAAATAAATCCCATTAGAAACATAAAAAATATTCTTGCTTTTTGTTCAGTATATTCTTTTTGTACTTTATATAATTCTATTGCATAATGTTCTTTAAGCATATGTTTAATCATACCTTGTTCTTTTGAACTAAATTTATGCCCTAGTATATGTAAATGTATTTTAACATCGTTATCAAGCATATCAGTTTTAGCTTCAATAAAGTTATAAAATGACTCACATAGATCAATCTGATTACCAACAGTTCTTGAATCAAATATTTCTTTTTTATCATTAACATAATAATATATATCAGCATCTCCATCATCAGTCAAATATTCATTTTTTATATAACCGTCTAAGTATTGGTCTTTTGAATATAGTTTTATTTTCTCTTTCATTTGAGCTCTAAAGTTATTCATTTATTATCACCTTCTATCTTAATAATATCACATTTAAAAATGAATACACAGAAATATTGAAAAAAAATAATAATTAATTATAATAATGTTAGGTGATTCATATGTTAGTTAAATCAAATGCAATTGAAAGATTACTTAGAGAAAATCCAAACTTAGGTGAAAGAAGATTTGGTCTTCCAAGTATTGGATCTAGATTAGATTTAGAAAACTTTAATCCAACTGTTCAGGGAATTGCTGATGCTATAGACTTTTATGGTTACAAAGTAAGAGATGAAAAAATTACAACTATAAAGGATATAGACTTAGGAAGTGGAAACCCAATAAAATATAAACCATATCCTGGATGCATAAATAGAATGAAAGAGTATTTAAATCAAGATGATATGTATAAATATCCTTATACAGAAGGAAACGATAATATTAGAAAAATACTTCTTGATTATATTGAGCAAGAGGGTTTTATTAATTGCGAACCATACTCATATTCTGATATTGATGAGAAAGGACTATCAGTACACAATATTACATTTCTTCCATCAACCTCTATTATATTTAATATAATAATAAATATAATA
>CACZSX010000096.1 GCA_902783915.1 uncultured Erysipelotrichaceae bacterium
CCAGAAGTACCAGTTGTTCCAACAGTAGAACCTGCTGTAGAACCAGAAGTACCAGTTGTACCAACAGTAGAACCAGTTGCAGAACCAAGCACTTTAATAGTTCCAAATTTTGGAGTTCAAGAAGAAGCAACTGAGGCACCAGTAGTACCTCAGAGTAGTCAACCTGCACCTGTTGAAGAAAATAAACCTGAAACTTTAGAATTTTTTGATGTAGGGCAATAGAAAATTCTCGAAAGAGAATTTTTTTTATCTCTTATTATCTATTAAAAAATAAAGAGTTATGATATAATTATTATATGGTGGGTTCTTTATTGGTTATTTTGAAAAAAATGGAAATAATAGTATAATGTATATGCATTTGAATGTTATTAATTGGAGGAACTATGAATACAAATTTAATTTTAACAATTTTAAAGAATGTAATTGATATATGTTTAGTATGGTTTGGATTATATTATATATTAAAGAATATAAGAAATAATGTAAAAATGACTTTACTATTTAAAGGGTTAATAATACTGTTATTAGTAAAAATATTAGCAGATGCTTTAGATTTATATACAGTAGGCCTTTTGCTTGAATATATAATTCAATGGGGACCACTTGCATTAATAATAATATTTCAACCAGAAATTAGGAATGCTCTTGAGCAATTAGGTAGAACTCAATTGCTAGGTAGGCATAAAACATTGACTATGTCTGAAAGAGAAAAAATGGTGTCTGAAATCGTTAATGCAGTTGAATATTTAAAGAAAAATAGAATTGGTGCGTTAATAATATTAGAACGTGATTATAGTTTAAGACAATATATTGAACGTGCCAAAAAATTATATGCAGAAATAACTAGTGATTTACTTATATCAATATTTTTCCCAAATAATCCATTACATGATGGTGGGGTTATAATTCAAGGTGATAAAATAACTTGTGCAGGAGCAGTTTTTCCTACAAGTGTAGATATGAAAATAGGCAAAAGACTTGGTACAAGACATAGAGCCGCTCTAGGTATAAGTGAAGAATCAGACTGTATATCATTGATAGTATCAGAAGAAACGGGTAGAGTTTCAATAGCTATGAATGGGGATTTAAGTTATAATCTTACTTTAGATGATGTTAGAATAATTCTATTAGAGGAATTACAACCTAAAACAGAATTTGAAGACGAATTAGAAACTGATTCTGAAAGTGAAGGTGAGAATAATGAGTAAAATAAAGTTTGTATTTAAAAGAATTGGAAGATTCTTTGATAAAAGACTCATAACACCTATTTCAAAAATGGTTTTATGGTTTACAGAAAAAAGTAAAGACTTAGGAAAAAGTTTTGAGAGAATGTTTGCAAGGAAAAGCAGTTTAGTAGTGATTTCATTGCTAATTGCAGTTGGTATATTCTATTATGTAGATGCTAAATCAACTACTATAAGTCAAACTTCTGCTGAAGTTTTATATAACCAAAAAGTAAACGCAATATATAATGAGGAATTGTATTCAATAGAAGGTATTCCTGAAGCAGTAGATATTACTATGATTGGTAGAAGATCTGATTTATATCTAGCTAAACAATTACCTATTGATACAGTAGATATTGATTTAAAAGATTTAAAACCAGGTACACATGATGTTTCATTAAAATATAAGGGAGCAATAAATTCTGTTAATTATAAAATAGATCCATCTATTGCAACGGTTACAATTTATCCAAAGATGTCTGAAGCAAGATTAATAAGTGCAGATATAGTAAATCAGGACAAATTAAATTCAAAATTATCAATATCAAAAGTTGAATTAGATAGAAAAGAAGTAATAATTAAGGGCCCACAATATAAGCTTGATCAAGTTGCTACAGTAAAAGCATTAATTGATGTAAATAAGATAGATAATCCATCTGTTGGAACAATAGAATTATCTGATCCAGATAAGATTGAATTAGTAGCATATGATAAGAAAGGTATAATTATAGATGTTGAAATAGTACCAAATACTATTAAAGCAACTGTTGAAATAACTTCACCAAGCAAGGTAGTACCTGTAAATATAATTCCAGAGGGTAAAGTGGCATTTGGTAAAGCTATTAGTAATATTACAAGTACTGTTGAAAGTGTTACAATTTATGCTAATGAGGATATTCTTGCTAATATAAAGAGTATTGATGTACCTGCAAATGTTGATGGACTTGAATCTGCTAAAAGGTATAATTTAAATATAAAGAAACCAAGTGGCGTAAGAGAAATAAGTGAAACAACTACTTCAGTAAATATTACAGTTGAAAGTGAAGTAAGTAAAGAACTTGAAAATATTCAATTAGAATATAAGAATTTATCAGACAATTATTCAGTAAATGCAGCAAGTACTGATGATATGTCAGTTACTGTGGTTGTAAAAGGTGTTAAATCTGTAATAGATAATATAACTGAAGATAATGTACATGTGTATGTTGATCTAAAAGATTATAAGGCAGGAACACATGATGTAGATGTAATTGTGGAAGGTAATGATGTAAGAGCAACATATGAATCAAAAGTTAAAACTGTTTCATTAATATTAGGTCAAAAGAGGTAATAAATACCTCTTTTTACATGTATAAATAAGTAATAATTGTTGACTTTTAAACATATTTTTAGTAGAATCTATATTGGTACATTTTTCACATCCCAAAAAAGTATAGTGTTCCGGACTATGACTTTAAAAAGAAGGGAGATATTATTATGACAACTTTTATGCAAAAGAAAGCTGAAGTTGCACGTAAATGGTATGTAATAGATGCTACAGACGTATCTTTAGGTCGTTTAGCTTCTAAAGCAGCACATATATTACGTGGTAAACACAAAGTTACTTACACACCACATGTTGATTGTGGAGATTATGTAATCGTAATCAATGCTTCTAAAGTTAAATTAACTGGTAATAAACTTACTGATAAGATGTACTATAATCATAGTGGTTATACTGGTGGTTTAAGAGTTAGAAGTGCTAAAACTATGAGAGAAAGTTATCCAGAAGAAATGATTGAAAGAGCTGTAAAAGGTATGTTACCTAAAGGAAGACTAGGAAGACAAATGTACAAAAAATTATTTGTATATGCTAATGATGAACACAATCATCAAGCACAAAAACCAGTTGAATTAAAAATGAATTAGGAGGATTTATGGCAGAAAAGAAAGTATACACTGGAACAGGTCATAGAAAAAGCTCTATTGCTAGAGTTAGAATGACTTCAGGTAAAGGAAAAATAACTGTAAATGGTAAGGATGTAAACGAATATTTTCCATTCCCAACATTAGTTATGGATTTATGTCAACCACTTGATGTAACTAATACTAGAGACAAATTTGATATCGAGGCAAAAGTTAATGGTGGTGGATTCTCTGGACAAACTGGTGCAATTCGTTTAGGTATAACAAGAGCTCTATTAGAATATGATGGTAATACAGATCCTACATCTGAAACTTCATTTAGAAGAATATTAAAAGCTGCAGGATTTATTACAAGAGATTCTAGAAAGAAAGAAAGAAAGAAACCTGGATTAAAGAAAGCTCGTAGAGCACCACAATTTAGTAAGAGATAGTATTTGTGTTATAAAACCCGATTATTCGGGTTTTTTTGATGATTAAATTTTAAAAATGGCAATAGACTACAAGGTAATAAAGCATAGTAATACATTATAATTATGATATACTAAAGTTGTAATTCTACTTTTAAGGGGCGTTATTTTTTGATAAGTAATTCTAAAATCATTTGTGAAAGGAGAAAAAATTATGAATCAGGAAAAAATTGGAAATTTTATTGCAAAATGTAGAAAAAACAAAAAAATGACCCAAGTTGAATTGGCTGAAAAATTAGGAGTATCAGATAAATCGATTAGTAAATGGGAAAACGCCAAGTGTATGCCAGATTAAGAACTTGAAAATTCAATTTATTTGTGATATAGTGTATACAGATGAAGGAAACTTCATACAATAAAAAAGGAACACTTAATACGCTATGTTGAGTGTTGCCATAAAATGGTTCCACCTAAATCATTGCTGAGTTAGGTGGATAACTTTTATATTAATACTATAAATAGTAAAAATAATAAAAGGAAGATAATTATGATTAGGGAAGATATTAGTATATCTTTCTTTTTCATTTTATCGCCTCCCTTCTTTTTGAAGTTTGGCTCCACCCAACTTATTAAGCATTCCAAATTAATTATATCAAACAAATGTACGTGAATCAATATAACCTATAAGAAAAGTGAAAAAATATTAAAAGTTATTAAGGTATTGTTAAGTATAAATCCGTAGAATACAGTAGGTCATAAAATGTTTATGAAGTCCAATTATGGATTTTTTTGTTATTAAAATAGACATATTCTATTTTAATTTTTTTTTCATATATTTAATTGGTGAAAATATGATAATTGTTGGAGTATTAATACTTATAATATCTGGTATATAT
This sequence comes from uncultured Erysipelotrichaceae bacterium, assembly GCA_902783915.1. GTDB lineage: Bacteria > Bacillota_I > Bacilli_A > RF39 > UBA660 > CAG-1193. The sequence goes on from CACZSX010000096.1 coordinate 4,435, forward strand.
TTTAGTATTAAATTAAAATTCAAACATTTAAATATGATTAAAGCATTAAAAATAATTAGTAGAAAAGAAGATGGAATATCTTCTTTTCAATCATTATGTATTTCTTTAGCATCTAGAATAGGAGTTGGGTCATTATCTGGAGTAATATTAGCAATATACATAGGTGGTATTGGTAGTATATTTTGGATGTGGGTAATAACATTAATATGTTCTTCTAATACAATGATTGAATCTATGTTATCAATTAAATATAGAAATAAAAAGAATGAAGGTGGACCATTTTATTATATTGGTATATTTAGTAATAAAATGGCTTTTTGCTATGCATTAATATTTATAGTTGCATATCTAGGTGGTTTTTTAACAATACAATCAAATACTATTGCTAAAGTATTAAGTATTAATCCAATAATAACAGGATTAGTAATAGTTTTATTTACATCACTAGTAATATTTAAAGGATTAAAGGGTATAGCGAATACTGTTTCCAAAATAATACCTTTTGTAGCAATAATATATATTATTTTTTGTTTATTAATAATATTTAAGAATATTAATATGATTGGTAATATCATAATATCAATAATAAATAATGCATTTAATATTAAAAGTTTTATAGTAGGAAGTACAAAAGCAATATTTTCTACTGAAGCTGGTATTGGTACAGGTGCTATAGCAAGTGCAACAAGTTCAAATAGTAATCCAAATGAGCAAGGATTGGTGCAGGTATTTGGAATATTTTTTGATACTTTTGTAGTAAGTACATTAACAGCATTTGTAGTAATTTTATCCCCTGTTATAGATTTAAATATACCAAATTTAAATGGCATAGAACTTACTAGGTATGCATTTATATATCATTTGGGTGGTATTGGTAGTTTAATCTTAATATTATCAATAATATTATTTGCATATTCAACTATTATTAGTGGTTATTATTATTTAGAAGTAGCATTAAAATATGTTACTAAAAAAGAAAAAATGTTTAATTTAAAATTAATAACTATAGTATTATTATTTATATCTACAATAATATCTCCTTCTTTTATGTGGAATTATATTGATATATTTGTATGTATATTAGCAATTATTAACACAATATCTTTAATAATGTTGAGGAAAAAAGTATTTAATGATAAAATTTAATTGGTGATATTATGATAGGTAATAGTTGGGATGATATATTAAAGGATGAATTTAAAAAAGATTATTTCAAAGATTTAGTTAAATTTTTAAATTTAGAGAATAAGACTAAAACTATTTTTCCTAAAAGTGAAGACTTATTTAGGGCATTAAAATTAACTGATTATAAAGATGTTAATGTTGTTATATTGGGTCAAGATCCATATCATGGGGAAAAAGAAGCTAATGGATTATGTTTTTCCGTTAATCATGGAGTACAATCACCCCCATCACTTCAAAATATATTTAAAGAATTAAAAAGCGATTTAAATATTACTAGAACTGATACAGATTTAAGTGATTGGGCTAAACAAGGAATATTATTATTAAATACAGTGCTTACTGTAGAAAAAGATAAAGCGTTTTCGCATAGAGGTAAAGGCTGGGAAATATTTACTGATAAAATAATAGAAAAATTAAATGAAAAAGAAGACCCAGTTGTATTTGTACTATGGGGAAATGCAGCAAGAAGTAAAAAAACATTACTGACAAATAAAAGACATATGATTGTTGAATCTGCGCATCCATCACCATTATCTTATAATAAAGGATTTAAAGATAGTAAGCCATTTTCTAAAATTAATAATTTACTTACGAGCGTAAATAAAAAAGAAATTAAATGGTAGGTATTGAAAAGTTAAATTAACAATGTTATAATAGCGTTGTTAATTTTTTATGGCGTCATTGGTGAAGTGGTTAACACACCAGATTGTGGCTCTGGCATGCGTCGGTCCGATTCCGACATGGCGCCCCAGTTTAAAATGAAAAGAATCTATTTTATAGATTCTTTTTTTGTATCAAAATGGTATAATAATATATATTAATAATAA
>CACZSX010000097.1 GCA_902783915.1 uncultured Erysipelotrichaceae bacterium
ATATTACTATATTATCAGTTAACTCTGTTAAAAAAGTTACTACTTTATTAACATAAGTATAATCTGTACCTTCTATTAAATCCGTTCCTGAACTTGTAGAAATCTTAATATTTTGTGTGCCATCTGTTGTTACCGTACTTAAAAAAGTATTATTATTCGTATCAGTAAATGATTTTGATCTTATATATTCACTTGTCAAATTATTACTATTAGTACAATTAACATAAGTTACTTCTCTTAAAGGAGTAAAATGTAAATTAATTGTTCCATCCAAAGTATTATCAATTATATTATTAGTATCATCATATCCAAAACTTAAACTAAATGTAATCGTATCATCATTATTACCTGATGAATTTACTATTGTACTATTAGCTGTTATACCACTTAAACTAGGGATAATATTAGAATTAGAATATATACTACTTTGTGTTGCATCATATATTAATCCATCAAATATTTGTTTTGAATTACCCAAATTTTTTACTGTAACACTTAATGTTTTAATATCTGAACTATTATCTAATTCTAAATTTGTAGTTAATACTGTATTATTATAATTAGTTACAAGATTAGATGGAGTTATATTTATTATTGATATTGAATCTTGAGGTAACATATTTACTGAACCACTAGCGCCTAAATCAAGCGCTATATTGGCATATCCAATACCCAAAATCAACATAATAATAGGCAAATAAATTGTAATAAATTTAAATATTTTCTTACGTTTCATATTTTCACCTTAATATATAATCATTATTAATCTTCTCATTTTTTATCATTCTATGTCTTTTTATTGCTACTTTATCATAATAATAATACCATTTTTATATATGTTTTTCAATAAAATGAAAAAAATAACTAACAAGTTATTTTATTTCTATATAATTATGAGAGCATGCTCTTATAAGTCTATTCATAATAGCAAGACCTAATCCTTCTTTTTCTACTCCTTCAATAATTACTAAATCTACATTATAATTATCTACTTCTCTTAATATCTTAAATATATTATGTGCAATATCTTCTAAAGTAATACCATAAGAAATACATTTTTTATAATTATTCTTATTTAATTCATTACATATTACTAAAGTATTAAATGTTTCTAATTCTTTTATTTTAGATATTAATTTATTATTATCTTTACTATATACCATCACACATTTAGTATTTGGAGCATAATGCTTATATTTCATACCTGGTGATAATACTTTATCATTTTCTTCTATATCACCTAATATATGTTTATCTATTATAACTTCGCCATATTCTTCTAACATCTCTTTAGTAACATATCCGGGTCTTAATATATGTATTTTATTATCAATTACTCTAACTACTGTAGATTCAACTCCAATCTTAGTATCTCCTCCATCAATTATACAACTTACTTTATTACCCAATTCATCAATAATATCAGATATATTAGTACCACTAGGTTTACCAGATACATTAGCACTTGGTGCTGCTATAGGAGTATCAGAATATTCTATTAATTTATTTGCAATAATATTAGATGGCATTCTTATACCTACTGTATCTAATCCTCCAGTTGCTTCATATGGTACACATTCTTTTTTATCAAATATTATAGTAAGAGGTCCAGGGAAAAATTTATTCATTAATTTTAATTCAATTTCATTAATATTTTTAGCTATTCTATAAACCATATCAATACTTGACACATGTAGTATTAATGGATTATCATTCTTTCTTCCCTTTGCCTTAAATATATCATTTATTGCATCACTATTTAATCCATCTGCACCTATTCCATATACGGTTTCAGTAGGAAATATAACTAACTTTCCACTTTTAATAAAATCTGCTGCTTGTTTTATATCATCTAAATTAATATTATCTTTTAAATTATAAATAACCATAATATCACCACTTGATGATTATAATATTTTTTTAATTTTTTTACAAGAAAAAACTACATATGTAGTTATACCATTTTATCTATATTTTTAGGTACTTTATCATTAACTATTGCTTTTACTATTTTATCTTCTTTTTCTTTTGATACATCTTTACCTGCTATTGTACCTATTTCATGTATTAAATCTCTAAGTTTACTTTCATCTTTTAAATTATCACCTTGTATTTTTTTAGCAAGACTTAATATTGTTTCCTTATTAACATTAGTTTTACTTTCTATTTTTTTATAAAAATTATCACTAAAACCCATAACATCCTCCTAGAATATTATATGTCTTAGTGATAAAATTGTTATTCTCCTCTATTTTTAAATTGTAATACTATTGGAGTTCCTTCTAAATCAAAAGATTCTCTTAATTTGTTTTCTAAATATCTTTCATATGAGAAATGTATTAATGTTTTATCATTTACATGAAATAATATTTTTATTGGTGCCTTACCAACTTGATTTACATAATATATTTTTAATCTCTTACCTTTATATGAAGGCGCTGGATTTAAAGTTGTTGCTTCTCCTATTACATCATTTAATACACTTGTTTTTATTTCTTTATGTGCATTATCATATACTCTTAATACTTCTGGCATTACTGTATGAATTCTTTTTTTAGTAAGTGCACTGGTAAACACAATTGGTGCATAATCCATAAATGCAAAATTATTTCTAATATCTTTAGTTACCTCATTCATATCTTTATTACTTTTATCCCATTTATTTACAACTATTACTACTGCTTTACCAGCTTCTATAGCATATCCTGCTATATGCTTATCTTGTTCAATAATACCTTCTTCTATATTTAATACTATTAAACATACATCAGATCTATCTATTGCTTTTAATGCTCTTAAAACACTATATCTTTCTACATTTTCATATATTTTACCTTGTTTTCTAATACCTGCTGTATCTATTACTACAAAGTCACGTTTATTATATGTAAATGGTGTATCTATTGCATCTCTTGTAGTACCACTTACATTAGATACTATTGATCTTTCTTCATTTAATAATGCATTAACCAAAGAACTTTTACCTACATTAGGTCTACCTATAACACAAAATTTAATTATATCCTCATCATAATTAATATCCTGTACATTCTTAAAATCTTCTACAACAGCATCCATTAAATCATATATACCATTATTTTGCTCAGCGCTTATTGGTATTACATCAAATCCAAGTTCATAAAAATTATATATATTATCTTTAGATACCTTTGAATCCATTTTATTTGCTGCAACTATTACTTTTTTATTACTTTTCTTTAACATATCTTTAATTAAATAATCATTTGGTCCAAGATCTTCTTTACCATCTACTACAAATATAATTACATCTGCTTCATCAATAGCCAGTTCTGCTTGTATTCTTATTTCTTTATTAAAGTCTTCATTACCTAAATCAATACCGCCTGTATCAATTAAATGAAATTTATAATCATTATAAGTTGCTAAACTATATATTCTATCTCTTGTTACACCTGGAGTATCTTCTATAATAGAAATTCTTTTACCAGCAAGTCTATTAAATAATGTACTCTTTCCAACATTAGGTTTACCAACTAATGCCACTGTAGGAATTTTCATAAGAATCACCTCGTTTGAAATTATAACAAAAAAAATAATATTAATCAATTAATACTATTTACTATTTTCAATACTTTATCACCAAATATTATTTTATTTATATGTTCACATATATTAAAATAATCTTCTTTTAATTCAATATAGTATTTATTATTATATTTATATATTTTACATTCTAATTTATCTTTAATAAAATAATCACTAATCTCATATAAAACTAATGTATTATAATAAAATACTATATTAGTATTTGTTTTTTCTCTATATTTTAAAAATGGATCATTATCTTTTCTAATATTTAATATTACACCATAATAATCATTAATATAACATTTAATATTAAAAGTAGAATATATATCTACATTATATTCTTTTTTTAATTTTCTAAATATTTTGTTTAAACACTTATCAATAGTTTCTTTATTAAAACTATAATAATATTTATTTAAATATACTATATATTCATTACTATTTATATATTCTATCTTCATACTATATAATATGAAAATATTGACATATTGCTATATAAAATATATACTTATATTATGATAGGAGGAATATAAATGGCAAATACAAAGAAAAGTCCTGCTAAAAAAACTACTACAAAAAGAATAGAAACTAAGAAATATGCAACTAGAGAATTAACAAATGGTGCATTTATTATTATACTAGTATTATGTGTAGTTATTGGTGGAATATTAGGTTGGTTAGTAGGTGGCTACCTATTCAATGCTTTAAATTAAAAAAGACTTATAAAGTCTTTTTTTTAATCCTCAATAAAATCCAAATATTGTTCAATTTCACTATATATATCTTTTTTACCATCTTTAGTAACAGATGAGAATAATATTAATTTATCACCATCTTGTAATTCTAAAGTTTTTAATATTAAATTTTTATATTTTTCTCTTTGACCAAAAGATATCTTATCAATCTTAGTAGCTACTATTGTAACTTTTAAATTATAATACTTTAAATATTTATACATCAATAAATCATCATCAGTAGGTTTATGTCTAAAATCAATTAACATAAATACTTCTTTTAATTCTTTTCTAGTTGCTACATAATCTTCAATCATCTTACCAAATTTCATTTGTGTTTTTTTATCTGCAATTGCATATCCATAACCAGGAACATCTACAAAGTAGAAATCATTATTAATTTTATAAAAATTTAATGTTTGAGTTTTACCAGGTTTACTAGATGTTCTTGCATAATTTTTTCTATTTATAAGAGTATTAACAAAACTACTCTTTCCAACATTACTTCTTCCAACTATTAAAAATTCTGGTAATTTATTATCTGGATATTGACTTTGTCTTACAGCTGATATAGTAAGTTCAGCACTTGTAATCTTCATAACATCACCGAGATAATTGTATCATTTATACAAAAAAAAAGCAAATTATAAGATTATGCTTTCTTTCCAATCCTTAGGGCTTTCCTTTTACCTATTCTTGATTCTGTTTTAATATAATTACTTAATGGTACTAAACGATTTATTATATAACTAGTTTTAAATGCATCCATTTCATTAATTTTTATAGATTTATGTGCTAAATCTACATATTTTTCGCCATTCTTCCACACTACTGTTTTATACGAATATCCATAATTATGAATTTTACCATCATAATTATCTATTTTAGTAGTACTTCCATCTTTATTACGAATTAGTTGTGGTGAATTAACCCATATATGCGCTAAAAACAAATCTTCTACTTTATATTTTTCAAACATATTAGCTCCTCTATTAAATAAGGAGTAGATATCTACTCTTTTTTATTATATTCATAACATAATTCATCTAATTTTTGTACTATTTCATCAGATAAATCAAAGTTTGGTAATCTTATACCACTTGCAAGTTTATGACCACCACCATTATATTGCATAGCAATAGTATTTATTGCTGGTCCTCTACTTCTTACTGATACTCTTACTAAATTTTGTTTTACATCTTCTGAAAATGTAACCCATACCAAAAGTTCATTAACGTATGATAATTCACCTATCATATTCCCTATACTAGCAGGATCCATCTTATATTCTTTCTGTATTTCATCAGTTATTTCTATATATCCTACTCCATTTTCTGTTACTTTTAAATTTTGAAAGAAATAACCCATAAATCTTATTTCATCAATACTTCTTAAATACATCATTTCATATAGTTTAGGAATCTCTAATTCAAAATCCTTTACTAATTTAGATGCTACTAAAAGTGTATCGAAACTTGTACATGGATATAAAAACCTATTTGTATCTGCAACAATACCCATATATAATTTTTCTGCTGCAGATTTATTTAATCTTAATTTTGAATCATAACACAAATCAACAATCATTTCACATGTACTTGATTTATTTTCATTAACTAATTCAACATCACAAAATTTTTCTTCAAATGGATGATGATCTATTCTTATTCTATGTTTATATAGTGATATATCTTCCACATCTACCCTAGATGTTTTGGGAGTATCTGTAACTATTAATAAAGTATTATCGTAATCAATATTCTCTTCTTTATCAAGAGGCCCCACAAACTTAAATTTTGATGAGTATGCACCTATAGCATAAACCTTTTTATTAGGAAATGTTTCTAATATAATATTTTTAAGTCCTAATTGACTACCTAAAGCATCCATATCTGCATTTATATGTCTTGCTATTACTATATTATCAAATTTTTTAATTACTTTAAATATATCTTTATACATACTATTTTTCATCTACTAAATTATAAGTATCTCTTGCTATCATCAATTCTTCATTAGTTGGAATTACATAACAAGGAATAGAAGAATCTTTTGAAGTTATTAATTTTTCTTCTCCTCTTACATTATTTGCTTCTTTATCTAATTTGATACCTAATACAGATAGTCTTTCTATAATTTTTTCTCTTGTTGAGATAGAATTTTCACCTATTCCAGCAGTAAAGCATATAGCGTCTACTCCACCCATAAGTACATAATATTTAGCAATATATTCAACTACTCTTCTTACATATATATTTTGTGCCAAAATACATCTCTTATTTCCATCATTAGCACCTTTTTCTACATCTCTTGAGTCACTGCTTACACCACTAATACCAAGAAGTCCACTTTCCTTATTTAAAGCCTTATCTACTTCGGATATACTCATACCTGTTACTTCCATTATGTATGGTATTATACTTGCATCTATATCTCCACATCTACTTCCCATAACTATACCAGCATTTGGAGTAAGACCCATAGAAGTATCTATACATTTACCATTTACTACAGCACTTAAACTACCACCATTACCTAAATGGCATACAATTACTTTTGTATCATTTCTACCAAGAATTTCATTAATTCTTCTAGATACATATTTATGACTTGTTCCATGCATACCATATTTTCTAACTGCATGTTCTGTATACCATTCATATGGAACTGCATACATAAATGCTTCCTCTGGCATAGTTTGATGGAACGCTGTATCAAATACTGCAACATGAACAGCATTTGGCATATATTCTTTAAATGCTTTTATACCTACTAATGAAGCAGGATTATGAAGAGGTGCTAAAGTCTTGTATTTTTGAATAATATCTTCAACATATTCATTTACTATTACACTATCACTTATCTTATCTGCTCCTTGTACTGTTCTATGACCTACACCTTTTATTTCATCTAATGAATCAACTATATTATTTTCTAATAATTCCTTAGTTAAAAATCCAACAGCAACAGAATGATTAGATAATTCTACTTCATGAGTAATCTTTTCTCCATTTAATTTTATTGTATAAAAACTATTATCAATACCAATTCTTTCAAAAACTCCGGAAATTAGTACTTTTTCTTGTGGCATTTCATACATTTGAAATTTTAATGATGAACTACCTGCATTAACCGCTAATATTTTCATATTTTCCTCCTCTAAACATTAGTATTATATCATATATAAATAAAGAAAAAAAGACTACAAAGTAGTCTTATATTTATTTAGATTTCTTTTTTGAACTTCTAGCAATATCAACTAGGCGTTTAGTCATTTCCCCTCCAACTTTACCATTACATCTTGAAGAAGCTTCTGGGCCTAAATCAACTCCGAATTCATTAGCTATTTCATATTTCATATCATTCATTGATTGATTTGATCTTCTAGAATTATTATTTTGCTTATTATTGTTTTGTTTATTATTGTTTTGTCTATTGCTTCTATTTTGTCTTTTTTGACTATTTTTCTTATTTTCACTATTTTCTTTACGTGACATTATTTCACCTCCTACATTATTAGAATGTGACAATATTCACTAATTATACAACCATTTAATGGTAATTATAATATATCATTACTAACAAATTTATAATCCTTTACATTTATCTTTTCAATATTATTAATAGCAGTATCAATCATTTTTTCATAATCTATTAAATTTTCATATTCAATACATTTATTTATATTTGGATTAATTACTGGATGCTTAGGTACAAATATAGTACAACAATCTTCAAAAGGCATAATACTTGTATCATAAGTACCTATCTTTTTAGATATATCTATTATTTCCAATTTATCAAGACATGCAACTGGTCTTATTACAGGTATATTAGTAACACTATTTATTGCATACATACTAGTAAGAGTTTGACTAGCAACTTGTCCTATAGACTCACCATTAATTATTATTTTACACTTATTATTTTTTGCAACTTTTTCTGATATTCTATACATCATTCTTCTCATTATAGTAATCATATAAGTTGGGTCAATATTCTTATATATTGATTCTTGTATTTCTGTAAATGGTACAACATATAAATTTATGTCACTGCCATACTTTGTTAATATTTTTGCTAAAGATATAACTTTATTTCTTGCTTCAATACTAGTATGAGGTGGAGAATCAAAATATATACAATCTATATTTATACCCCTTTTATTTGCCAAATATCCTGCTACAGGAGAATCAATACCACCACTTAACATTAATAATCCTTTACCTTGTATTCCGGTTGGATATCCACCCAAACCTTTTATTTCATCAAAATAAATGTATGAATAATCCGGTCTTATTTCAATATGCAACAATATATCTGGATTATGAACATCTACTTTAATATTAGGTATACTTTTTAATATATGAGCACCTACTAGCTTACTAACTTCCATTGAATTATATGGAAAAGTTTTATCTGCCCTATTTGTCTCAACCTTAAAAGTATTAAATTTAATATTTGAAATTAAATTTAATGATTCATTTTTTATAGAATCAAAATCTTTATTAACTTTATAACAGATAACAATAGAATGTATTCCAAATACTTCTTGCAATTTAGCAATTATTTCATTTTCATCATAATTTTTTATATCAATAAACATTCTAACTTTATCTTTAACAATATAAACATCATATGATGATAATTTATCTTTTATATTTCTATATAGTTTTTCTATAAAAACTTTTATATTATCTTTTTTAGTAGTAAGTTCCCCATACTTAATCATTATTAATTTTTCCATAAAATCACCTAAACATATTATACATTAAAAAAAAGATATTTAAATATCTTTTTTATGCTGCTTTCTTATACTCTTCTTCTGAGTATGAAGGATCTAAAGCTTCCGTTATAGTTTCATATATAGCATTTATTTGTCTATCTTTTGAAGCTCTTTCCGCATTAAGTTCCTCTGCATGTTTTGCATTTAACTCATCTATTTCTTCAGCGTGTTTCACTTTTAACTCATCAAGTGTAACTCTTGATGCTTCATCATCCTCTGCTCTAGCTTGTCTTAGTTCAGTTACTTGGCCTTCTAAACTTTCAATTCTAGAACCATAAGTACTTTCCATTTCAGCATTTCTAGCGCTTAATTGTTCATTAGTTTGTTCCAAATATTTACATTTAGCATTCAAATCACTTAATACTGTTTCATAACCACTAATCTTTCCTTTTGCTTCATCAAGAGAACCATTAGATGCTTCTAATTTTGACCTTAATTTAGCGATTTCTGCATCCTTTTCTTGCATTGTACTCTTAAATCTATGCAATTTTGCTGTTATATCTGTCTTAGTTAATATTCTTGGTTCCTCACTTACTAATTCCTTATCTTTTGTTTCATCAACAGGAGTTTCAGATATTTTAGGTACTTCCCCTTCATATGATTGAACCATTTCATTCTTTCTATCTAACATTCTTGCTATTCTATCTTCGATTGATTCAGATTGTGAATTTTCTACTTCAACTGCACCTTGTTCCATAGTTTCTTGTGGTACTAATGTAATTTCTGGTACTGTAACTTCTACTTCTGGCGCTTGTTCCTCAACAGTTTGTTCAACCTCAGCAACAGGTTCTTCTACTTGTACTTCTGGTTCTTGAGTAGGTTCTACTGTTGGAACAATTGTTGCTTCTTCTTGAACTGGTTCTATAACTGGAACCTCTGGTGTATTTAATTCTACTTCAGCACTTGATTCTTCTACAGTTTGTTCAACTTCAGTAACTGGTTTATCTAATTCTATAGTTTGAGGTTCAGGTACAAATTCCATTGTAGTATTTTCAACTTCTGGTGATAATTGTTGAACAAATTCAGGTTCTTGAACTTCTTCTGTTCCCACTACCATATCATCCCATGTCCCAGGAACAACTTCACCACCTAAACGATTTGCAACCTCAACATTTGGTAATATTGATGATTTATCTTCAGTAAGTACACTAGGAAACCACTTAGAATTTACTTTTGAAATCTTATCTTTCAAAGCACTAGTGAATAATACTGCTCTTCTAACTTTATGTAATATACCTTTTTGACTTTGCAAAGCTGTAATTTTAGAATTTAAAACTGCTAAATTTTCATCACTTAAATCAATTAATGAATCTAATCCAACAATTTCTTCTTTTGGTTCTTCTACCTTTACTTCTGGTTCTACAACAGGCTGTTCTTGTTTAACATGAACAACACTATTATCAAAAACTCTCTTTACTTTTTCTTTCACAGCTTGCTTTACTCTTACCGCTCTAGTCATTAATTCTTCACTAATTTGTAAGGCATAATCAATATTTAAATATGAATACTCTAATTCCGCTGTCATAATATTACCTCCTATTTAATTATTCTTCGCTTTTTGCTACTTCTTTCATTACTTCTTTAACTGCAGCCCATTCTTCATCAGATTCAATTGCACCTAAAGAATACATATTATCTTTCTCAATTAATTCAGAAGCATAAATTTTTACCATTTCATTTTCATCTACTTCATTTAAAGTATATAAAATATAATTTTTATTAAATTTTTTTACTGTAAATGCTGATAGTATTTCTGCTTCTTTTTCATTACCAGATTCGTCTAAAACTATTATTGTTTTTTTCTTATCGTCCATAAATCCACCTCTATATTATTCTTTCTATATCATATACACATTATAGCATAAATAAGTTATCTTTGTACATACTTTTTTAAAACAAAATATTTACAATTAAAAGCACAATTCTCTTTTATATATTTTTCTAAACTTTCTATATTATTAATATCCTTACAATTCTTATTATTTTTATCATAAAAACCTTTTAATCGTAATTTCCCATATGCCCAATCACCAACAATATAATCAAATGGAATAAAATAATCTGTTGCTTTATTTTTAACTTCTTCACTATCATATCCATCTCTTATATTTGTAATAAGTTCATATTTTATGTCATTCAATATTATATCTTTCATAACTTCACCTATACTATAGTATATCATATTTTATTCTACTGGTATAGATAATATGTTTGAATTTCTAGAAATTCCACTACCATAATATTTAGGTATATTCCCTTGAATTAATTGTATTGATACAGGTACATCAACAGATATTTTTATTTCCTTAGATACAAATGGCATTAATACTCTTTCTGTAACAGTAACTTTTACTATAATTTCTACCAGCGCATTATTTATACCATACTCTTTTATATTTGTTTTAATGTTACTATATACATCGCCAATAACATTTATTTTAATTGGTATTTTAGGCCCCAAATTTGCAATAAAAACATTATTACTTGTTCTTCCTAGAGGTATTTCATACACACTTTCATTACTAATATAAAAATTACTAAATGATAGTTTCTTTTTACCATGTTCTATTTCTTTTAATTCCGTTAAAATTTCTTTTGTTAAATTAGTAAGTATATTATTAACGACTTTAGAATTAAAATCTATCATTTGAATATCATTTTGATTGTTTTTAGTAATATTAATTAAACTATTATCAAACTTTTCTAATTCATTACTTATTGTACTATTTATAATACCAATTGAAGCATTTTTTATTTCTGAAGTAGCATACTCCATTAATACTGGAATTGATCTTTTACTTATAAAATTAATGGTTAATATAGTAAAAAATATACTAACAAAAATTGTAATAATAAATATATTATATTTAAATCTCATATTAAATAATATGAAAAATAGTGCTTAATAGCACTATTTTAAAAACTTTATATAAATAACTATACCTACTGCAATTAAAACCGCTAAAATCCCTATCACAATAAATATTTTTGAACTTCCACTTTCTTTTAAATCGCTTCCTTCAAAATCCATATCATCAAATTTTGAAGTACTTGTATAAAATGATTCTTCTTTTTCTTCAACTTCCTCCTTCTCTTCTTTATTATCATCTTTTAAGTTAGCAAACAAATCATTATCATCAGCAGAAGTTCTTGAAACAGTATTGAATAGATCCTTTAATTGCCTTTCATGAGTTAAAAATCCTTCACTTACCTCTTCATCTGCATTTTCTAAAGAAGATAATACTTCATATTCTGCACTTGTAAGTTTTCTAACCTTTGAAGAATCGTCATATGTATTATCAACTCTCTTTTTCTTTAAAATTTCATTTATATCATAATTAGAACTATCTACTTCATCAACTTTATAGTTTGTTTCTTCTTCTTTAAAATCATTTTCTGAATTTAAAATATTTTCATAACTACGCATTTTGCTATGTCTTTCTCTACTATCAACCATAGCTTTTATTTTAGTTATATCAATTTCATTAATATTATCAAGAATTGCTACATTATCGCTTGGTCTTTTTTCTTTATATAATTCATCATACAAAAAATCATTTTTAGAAGTTCTTTGCATTAACTCTTCTTCTTTATAATACTTATCCATTCTTGATTTCATATGACCACCTACTATTATTATAATAACATATATTAAAAATTTTTTAAATATTTAAATATAATATGATATAATTTTTATGGAGGTAATTATGTTTAAAGTTAATAAAGAAAAATGTATTGGTTGTGGGGCATGTGTTGGGACTTGCAATGAAGTATTTGATTTTGATGATGATAATTTAGCAACAGTTAAAAATCAACCAACAAAAGAAAATTTAGAACTTGCTACTGAAGCATTAGAAAACTGCCCAGTATGTGCAATTGAAAAAGTAGAAGAATAAAACAACTATTTAATTAAACTAAATAGTTGTTTTACTTCTTTAATATTTAATTTTCTATATTCTCCAGATTTTAAATTACCAAGAGTTAGGAATGCAATCCTTTCTCTTTTTAATTTATCCACCTTAAATCCTACACTTTCAAATAATCTTTTTACTTCGTGATTCTTACCCTCAGTAATAGTTATTTCAACAATAGAACTATTACTTTTTTTATCAAATTTTTTTAATTTTACTCTCTTAGGTATACATTTTACTCCATCTAAAATAACACCATTTTTTAAAGCATTTATTTCAGTTCCTTTTATAATACCATCAACTTTTGCAATATATAATTTTTCTATTTCATTTTTAGGATGCATTATTAAATTAGATAATTCTCCATCATTAGTAACAATTATTAAACCTGTTGTATCATAATCTAATCTTCCCACTGGATATAATCTTTTATTACTATCAAAAAAATCTGTTACTACTTTTCTTCCCTTTTCATCAGAAGTACTTGTAATTACTCCTCTTGGTTTATTAAATATATAATATTCTTTTTCTTCTTTTTCTATTTTTTTACCATCTACTAATATATCATCACTATAATTTGCTTTTGTACCTAATTCAGTAATAATCTTACCATTAAGAATTACTTTACCATTCTTTATTAACTCTTCTGCTTTTCTTCTGCTACAATATCCACTTTCAGCAATAATTTTTTGTAATCTTTCCATACTCTTCACCATTTAAAGTATATATTACTTTGATAAATTTTTCAATGACAATACTTTCCCACTAGTTTTGGGTAAAGTTGGAAAATATATTCTATCAAATTCTTCTTGATTGATAACGGTAATACGAGCTGCCCGTATTTCTTTAGTTGAAGTGACAATATCTCCTATTAATTTATCTTCCATTGGGCTATATATCAAAGCTGCCTTATTTGAAGTATAGTGTAATATTTCCATAATTCTATCTGTATCAGAAAACAATGCAGGATATTTACCATGTGAGTGATAGCACCCTATAAATTTTGAACCATTAAGCCTATATATTTCCTTACCTCTATTTAATGCTCTTGCTTTATATAAAGGAGAAAATGTAAAATGATCTTCTCTTCCAAATATTTGCTCATAATATATACCATTTATTGTAACAATAGTATCTGTATCCGTATTCTTAAATTTTCCAAAAAGGTATCCACCACATTCTAAATTAGGATTTATATTACAATGTTTTATTAATTCATCTAATATCATACCTCTTATTTTTATAATATTTGCCATAATATCCCCCTTCTTTTTAGGAAGATATTATACACATTTATTTTATAAAGTCAATTTTGTAACAATTATTCCTATTATTACTGCTATAAAATTTATAAAAATGCATAGTAAAATTGTATTCTTAATATTTTTTATTCCTAAAATACCTAAATATAGAGAAATAATATAAAAAGTAGTATCCATAGAACATTGTAATACACTTGAAAGATTACCAATAAAACTATCTACTCCATATTTTGAAAAATTATCAATTACAACTGATAAAGATGCATTAAAAGATATTGGTCTTAAGAATATAATTGGTAAAATAGCTGTTGGTATTTTGATTGTTTTTAAAATACGAAATATAAAATCTAAAAATCCACTAGAAATAAATATTCTAGATGAAAATATTATTGCTAATATTGATGGAAATATTGATATTGATATATTTAATCCATCTTTACAACCATTTAAAAAAGATTCGTAAGGATTACACTTCCCTATACTATAAAATATAATAATAAATATGATTATAGGCAGTATATATATACTCATTTCTCACCTTTAAATAATTTATCTAATAATATACCAATTAATGTAGATAAAAAAGTAGTAATAATTATAGGAATTAATACATTTGTTGGATTTACACTATTATAAGTTTTTCTTAAAGATATAATTGTTGTAGGAATTATACAGAATCCTGTTATATTTAATATAATAAAAGTTCTCATACTTTTAGAAATAGTTTTTTTATCATTATTTAATTCTTGTAATGACTCCATTGCTTTTAAACCAAATGGTGTTGCAGCACTTCCCAATCCTAAAATATTTGAAGTTATATTAGACGATATATATGATAAAGATTCATGCCCTTTAGGTATTTCTTTAAATAATTTACCTAATACTGGGTATAAAAAATTAGATATCTTTTTTATTAAACCAGAATCAGATACTATTTTCATAATACCTGACCATAAAACAATGTTCGGAAATATACCTAAAAATATATCTAAACTTTTCTTAGCACTACTAACAACTTCATTATTAACTAAAGATGTATTACCACTAATAAAAGAATATGATATTCCAATTATAATAAAAATTAACCATATTGTACTCATTTAAATATATTTATTATTCTTCTAAAAAAATTCTCTTTCTTTATATTTCTTACTTTAACATATATATCTTCACTAATAATTTTTTTATTACCAATATATACTTCTAATACACCCACTTTATCTTTATTTTTTGGATTATCAATTTTATCTAATTTATATTTAATATATATGTTATCTATTTCATCTTTTTTAAATAAATAATATATATCAGAATTTATATACAAGTTATCATAATAATCATTTTTAAATCCAAATCCTTTTTTTGATAATATTAAATACTTCTTATAATTATTAAATCCATATTCATATAAATTTTTATGAGTTCTAAAATCATTAGGATCATTTAATGTAACAGCAATCAAATTAACATTTCCTTTTGTAGCGCTTGTTACAAGAGTCCTTCTTGCTTTTTTTGTAAAGCCTGTTTTACCACCAGTAGTATATTCATAAGTAGATAATAGTTTATTTTTATTGTACCAATCATAAGTTTTTAAATCTGTTTTAGCAATATATCTTTTAGTACCTACTATCTTTTTATATATATCATTTTTATTTGCATATCTAGTAAGTATTGCCATATCTCTTGCAGTAGATTTATTTTCACATTCTTCATCTAACCCATTAGGATTACAAAAATAAGTATTTGTCATACCAATTTCTTGTGCTTTTTTATTCATTAATTTTACAAAATCAGTAGTATTTTTTGATACATATGATGATATTGCTATTGAAGCATCATTTCCACTTCTAAGCATTAATCCATATACTAAATCCTTTAATAATATTTTTTCCCCAACATTTATATATATATTTGAACCATATGCTTTTAATATATCATCTTTAACTATTACAATATTATCTAATTTATTACTCTCTATTGCTAAAATAGCAGTCATTATTTTAGTAGTACTTGCTATTAATCTTTTACTATCTATATCTTTAGCATAAAGGATTCTTCCTGAATCTTGATCCATTAATATAGCACTTTTAGCAGTTACTTCTACAGCACTTATTCTATAAGGTATAAAAAATAAAAATAATAATACAATTATTTTTTTCAAAATATCACCTAATAAAATATACTCAAAAAAAAAGAAATAATACTAATTATTTCTTCTCAGAATTAAATATTTTTAACACTTCATCTAATTCCTTATTTTCTAATCTACAAATATATTCTTTATCATTTTCTTTTATTATTTTTCTAATACATACATCTTTTATATTTGCTATATTACTCAATAATAAATATTCTATATTATTATACATAACACTATTTAATTTTGTATATTTTTCACCATTTTCTAATATAACAGAATAACTTTGTTCCATATTATTTTTCCCTTTCAGTATTATTAATTAATTTATTAAATCCTATTTCCAAATTATCAATATATTTTCCATATGATTTCATCATTTCTTTAAGTGCCTTTTGTTCATCAGCATTTAGCAATGAGAATGGATTTAACTCCTTATAATTAGCAACTTGTGAAGCATATGAACGAACTGCTTTACTATAAATATCTTCTTTAAATTTAGGATTTATCATAACCATTCTATCATATACATATTCCATATAGGATTGATATGGTTTTACATCATTATATAGATTTTGCATTTCATCAATATATTGTGCTCTTGATTTTATTAATGCAAACATAATATCCATTGCATATGTTTTATCTTTTTCACTACCTTTTATGCTTTCATATGATCTATAAAGACATATTTGACCATATCCTCTATCATAAGATTCATACATATCATAATATTCAACTACATGCTCTAATGTTTCCGCGAATTCTTCACTCATAGTATATGGAATATCAGGATATTCATAAGTGTCAAAACTTTCTATATTTTCATTATTTGATGAATTATTATTAAATTCTCCAAAAGCAACACTTGTACTTATAATTCCTAATGCTAATGCAACAGCAATAGGTTTTTTTAGAGATTCAAATTTAAAATCTAAAAAAAACTTATTGGGATTTTTATCTTTACCAGCAAGTTTTGTATTTTTGCAAACCCTTGAATTTGCTTTTAAACAATTTAATCTCAAATGATTTTCCATTATATTATCACATTGACCATTTTTTATACTATTTCTATCATATCCAGATCTAATTAAATGTTTAGATAACTCAAATATTTCTTCAGCAACATTTTGTTCTAAATTACCAACATCCATATATGTATGATTAGTCATTACAAATCTACTAACTTCAATATATACATCACCAAATTTATTTGTAAACTGAATACCAAACATTTTCTTCCTAATATATGAATCAATAACAGTATCATATTCACCAGATAAAATATCATCTATATGCATACGTTCCTTACACATATCCGAACATATAAGATTAGCTAATATTTTTATATCCCCTTTGAATTCAAATAAGTCTTTAATCCCATTTAAATAATCAAAAATATATTTGCTTATATATGTTCTATCATCTATAACACTATTACCATTAAATGTTATATGCGTTATATCTAATGGAACTCTAGTAATTTTTTCCTTAGGTTCATACTTAACATCTGGTTGCATCTCTATAAGTTTTTCTATTTCACTTTCACAATTTCCTTCTAATATTTCTTCATAACTATGATTGCCAAGTATACCTTTCATTACTTCGCATATAACTACATCTTGATTTTGAATTCTTCTTCCATAAAAAATTCTATAATAATCGATTGATAAATATATATAATTCTTTAAAGATTGATGCCTAGCATATGAATTAGAATTTCTAAATCTCATTTCTTGATCTACATAGTTATTTATATAAAAGTTTAAATTACCATCACTAAAACTAGAATTAGGCATAGAGTTTTTAATTTTTCTAGACAAACTTAAAAGATATTTTTCATCTTTTAATTCATCTACATTAAAATATATATATTTTATATAACTATATATATAATTTAATTCTTTTTCCATACTACACCACCTATTCTACTTTATAAGTATATCAAATTTAATATCAAAATAAAAGACTATATTTCATTTTTATATAGTCCATGTATTTTCTTTCTATCGCTCTCTAATAAATCATCTATATGCCATTTATTATCTATTTTTGTAAGTGTTAACTCTAATATATATTTTTCTCTTTCATCAATATTAGACATTTTATCTAGTTTATAATTCCAAAATTTTTCATTATCATATTCATCATTAGTATAAAATTCTTCTTTGTGTTCTTCAAAATATTTGTTTGCATCTGCAATTGCTTTATTTAAATTATATACCTCTATTTCTACAGACACTACTGCATTATCATTATTTATAGTTTCACTTATAATACTATATTTTAAATCTTCATATTGCTTTTTTAATATTGCTTTATATTTATCTTTCTGTACTTCTGTTAAATTTTCTGTTTCAAGTACAGAATCTAATTGAATTAATACTTCACTATTTAATGAATTATAATTTATAAATAGTTTTTCCACCTCATTAGTAGGACTACTCATTTTATTGCATCCTGTAATAAATAAAATAGTAAATAAAAATATTAGTAATTTTTTCATATTTCCTCCTGTTAATATGATTTACTAATATTTTTAATTTTATACTAATATTCGCAATTTAATGGTGTTCTTGGATAAGGAATAACATCCCTTATATTATCTACTCCTGTTAGATAAATTAATAATCTTTCAAATCCCATACCAAATCCAGAATGATAACATCCACCAAATTTTCTTAAATTTACATACCAATCTAATCCATCAAAAGACATATTTAACTCTTTCATTCTTGCAACAAGCTTATCATAATCTGCTTCTCTTTCAGAACCACCCATTAACTCACCCGCACCCGGCACTTCTAAGTCTACTGCTGCAACTGTCTTACCATCAGGATTTTGTTTCATATAAAATGCTTTTATATCTTTTGGCCAATTCTTTATAAATACTGGTCCATTAAAGTAATCAGTAATATATTTTTCATGTTCTTTTGCAATATCTTCTCCATATTCTGGTTCAAATTCCCATTTAACATCTGCTTCTTTAAGTATTTTTATTACTTCTTCATGATCTACTCTAGTAAAATGACTATTTACTAATCTATTTAATTTATCAATTAAACCTTTTTCTACAAAACTATCTAAAAATTTCATCTCATCTTTACAATTATCAAGTACATACTTAACTATATACTTAAGCATATCTTCTTCTATATCCATTAGACCTTCTAAATCACAAAATGCAATTTCTGGTTCAATCATCCAAAATTCAGATGCATGCGTCTTAGTATTTGAATTTTCTGCTCTAAAAGTTGGCCCAAAAGTATAAATCTTTTTATATGCCATTGCAAAAGTCTCCCCTTCTAATTGGCCAGTTACTGCAAGCCCTACTTTTTTTCCATAAAAATCTTTACTATAATCTACTTCGCCTTTTAATTTATCAAGTGGTAAAGTAGTTACTTGAAACATTTGACCAGCACCTTCTCCATCATTTGCAGTTATAAGCGGTGTATGTGCATATACATAACCTCTATCTTGAAAATATTTGTGTATTGCATATGCTGCTACACTTCTTACTCTAAAAACTGCTTGAAATAAATTTGTTCTTGGTCTTAAATATGCCTGTTCCCTTAAAAATTCTCTTGTGTGGTGTTTAGGTTGCATTGGATAATCATCCGGACAATCTCCTAATACCTTAACATCACTGGCTTTTAACTCTATACTTTGACCTTTTCCTTCACTTTTTACAATAGTACCTACTACGCTTATAGCAGAACCATTTTTTATTTTAGATATTTCATCAAAAGTAGATAATTTATCATCATATACTATTTGCAAATGATTAAAACAAGTGCCATCAGAAAAATCTATAAATCCAAATTCTTTCTGTTTTCTATGATTTCTTACCCAACCTTCTACTTCTACTTCTTTACCTATTAGATCACCATCAAATATTTCTTTAACATCTAATTTCATATTTCCTCCTTAAATAAAAAAATCTATAATCTAAGGATCCAATTGGATGGTACCACCTTAGTTCATAGATTCTATGCGCTTTAAATTATAACGGAATTACCGTCCCTGTTCTACTTAATTTCTTCAGGAAACTCTGAGATGTTAAACTTATAACTATATTAACTTGTTTTCACTATACCAAGCTCACTAATAATAATCATTATAGTTCTTCTCATCAACGTTCAAGATGAGTATAACAAAAATAAATAATTTTGTAAAGTTAATGTTTTGAATAACTAAGCATCAATATATTAAATAACTTATTTGGATTTTTAAACATATGTTTTTCTAAACCAATATTCATCCTTAATAAATTATTTTCTGTCTTTTTAAAACATTCATAATATAAATATTTAATTTTATCAATATTATTATTTTCTACTATATTTTTTAATTCATTTTTAATAAACTTAATCATTTTTTGTTCTTTTCTAGTCATAAAATTATTTGTTTCTTTTGAAATAATTTTATAATTAAAATTTATAGGTTTTATTCTTTTACAATATTCTATTATATCTAAAGATTCATCAATTAATAAATCACTTTTAAATATTGATGCCCCTTTATAATTAAATTCAATAGCTATAACATAATCTTTTGAACAAAACAAACATGCATATTCAATAATACCTATGGCATCTTTCATATAAACTTCACATTTGTTACTTATTGTATTAGTAAAATCTTCGAATATGACTTTATTATTCTTTATATCATTTATAACTTTATTTGATACTTTAAATATAGGAATTCTCTTTATATAATCTATACTATCTTCGTCATTCCAATCAAAAAAATCAATAAAAGTATCATTAAAATTTAAAATTATATCATAAATATATTTCATTTCCACTCTCCTATAAAAATAATTAAATATATAATTACTATTCCTATTAAAAAACATAAACATTCTATTCTTCTAATAATAAAATTAACATATTCAAAAAAACTATACCCTATTGTTAATAAATTGAAATATAAAATTATATTTACTAAACCAATAACAATCAATAATATACCCATTAAAAAAATTATTATTCTTAAAAACATATATTCACCAATAAATTCTATTTATTATTTATGAATTTTATTATATAATTTATTAGAGGTGTTTATATGAAATTAATTATGTATATGATACTTGGTTTAATACAAGGTTTTACAGAAACAATACCAGTATCATCAAGTGGCCATTTAATAATATTTAATAGTATATTAAATGTAGATGCTTTAAAAGATTTAAACTTTGAAATATTTGTAAACTTTGGTAGTTTTATAGCAATTGCATTCTTTTATAGAAAAGAAATAATAAGTATAATTAGTGACTTCTTTAAATTTATAAAAACAAAAGAAAATAAATATTATACAAATTATAAATATGCATGGTATATAGTTATAGGTACTATACCTGCTGGTATTGCAGGATTATTATTAAAAGATACAATTGAGTCCATTTCAAGTACAAAAGTAGTTGGATGCTTATTATTAGTTACAGCACTACTATTATTCTTAGTAAGAAATATTAAAGGCAAAAAAGATAAAGAAAATATGACTATTATTGATGCATTAGTAATTGGTTTATTTCAAATAATAGGATTATTCCCAGGTATTAGTAGAAGTGGTTCTACATTAGTTGGTGGTATGAGTAGAGATTTAAATAGAAGTACTGCATTTAATTTTAGTTTTATGTTATATTTACCAATAAGTATTGCTTCTATGATATTAAGCGTTAAAGATGTATTAGAAAACCCAATAAGTACTTCTTTATTACTTCCATACTTATTAGGTATGATAGTGGCATGTATATTTACATATATATCAATTAAATGGTTTAAAAAGATTATTGAAAAAGGTAAACTTATATACTTTGTAATCTATTGTGTATTGGCCGGATTAATAACTATATTATTTATATAGTTATTTTTTTATAAAAAAAATAAGGATTATTCATCCCTATTAGTTAAAAACTTATCTACTTCTACTTTATTTATAGATTCAAATTTATTACTTATCTTTTCAGTCGTAACATTAACATCTTTAACATCTTTACTTACTCTTTCAATACTCTTTTGTAAAGAATCCCATCTTTCTTTATATCTTCCAAATTCAACACTTAATGCTTGCAATTCTTTTTGAATAATAACAGCATATTTATCTCTTTCCATATTCTTTATAACGGTTTGAACTACAGTAAGCATTGACATAAGTGTTGTAGGACTAGTAATCCATACTCTACTTTTATATGCATATTCTATTATATCTTGATGATATGCATTTAATTCAGCAAATAAAGCTTCTGCTGGCAAAAACATAAATGCTTGATCTGATGTTACACCAGGTATTATATATTTCTCTTTAATTGCATCTATATGTTTTTTAACATCACTTTTAAACTTCTTTTCATATATTTCTCTTTCAATTTTAGAAATATTTTTATTAACCATATTTTGATAGTTTTCTAATGGAAATTTAGAATCAATAGCAACAAGACCAAGTGGTTCAGGCGCATATAAAACAGCATCAGCTATGTTACCATTATCAAATTTATGTTGAAGTTCATATATTTTATTATTATTTTCACCAAATACACTTGATAGTATATTATTTAAATTTACTTCACCAAATGTACCTCTTGTCTTTTTATCAGTAAGAATACCTTGTAAAGATACAATATCACTAGATAAAGTTTCTATCTTTTTTTGTGCTTCATCTATTTTAGATAATCTCTCTAATACAGATGCGAAAGTTTTATTAGTTTTCTCAAAATTTTCATCCAATCTATTATTAACTTTATCATTAATTTTAATTAATCTATCCTCAATCTTATCATTTAATTCAGTAAAATCTTTATTAAGATTTCTACTAAAATCACTTTTAAAATCTCCAATTTCCTTAGTTATATTAGTTTCAAATCTACCTAATCTTTCAGTTATATTACTTTCACTAATATTTTTCATCAAAGAAACAACAACTAATATTATAGCTAATACTAATAAACCAATTATTATATAATCCATATTATCACCAATTTAATTATATAATATTTAATATTTTATTACAATAAATAAAAAACTCGTATAAACGAGTTTTTAACTACATGTAATATTTACATCACCTACATCTGCATTTGATTGACAAGAACTAAATTGAGTCTGCGGTGTACAAGAAGTACCTGTTGTTGTTGTCGTTACTATTTCATATTCATAAAAATAACATTTTCTAGCTGTTGGTGCAAGAGTTCCTTTTGAACATACACATGTACTATGGTCAGTACCTACACATGAAGCATTAATTGATTTATAC
>CACZSX010000098.1 GCA_902783915.1 uncultured Erysipelotrichaceae bacterium
CTTCAAAAAAGAACTGTTATTAAATTATTAATATCATCTGCATACAGTGATGGTGAAAATTTATTTCTAAATTTGACTGGTACAAGAAAGTCTTCTAAACTAACTAAGTTTCCATTAGGTGATAATTGCAAATGAAATATTAATGTACTATAGAAATAATAAAAAAAATAGTAAAAATATTAGTTTAGATGAATCTATTGGATTCGATAAAGAAGGTAATGAAATAACAATTGTAGACATTATTAAAACTCCTGAACCTGATTTTGTAGGAGATATTACCACTAAAGATAATATTAAAAAATTGAATAAATATATAGATATATTAAATCCTAGAGAAAAAAATATAATAATTAAGAGATATGGCTTATTTAATGAAAAAGAAACTACTCAAAAAGAAATAGCAAAAGAATTAAATATAAGTAGAAGTTACGTATCTAGAATAGAAAAAAGAGCTTTAACTAAGCTCTTAAGAGAATTTATTAGGAACAATAAAAATTAATAAATTTCTTTTATAATATTCTCATTATTTTCTTTTAAGAATATATAATCTCTAACTTTATATTCTTCTTTGATTTTATCTTTAAAACCATCTATATTTTGATGTGTAGAAATAATTATAATTCTTTTTTTATCCTTATTAGAATATCTAACAACGTATTCTAATATATTTTCAGCATCTACTCCAATATTATTTTTATCATCTAAACCACTAGTTGGTTCATCTAATATTAGTGCATCTATATTTTCATCCAAGAAATATAACATCTTTGCAAGTATTAATCTTTGTCTTTGACCATTAGATAATGAATGTTCAAATTGTTTCTCTTTAAAAAATTCCCATACATCATGTGAATTAGATTCTATTTCATTCCATAAATTTAAATTTCTAAGTATATCTTCCATCTTATTTAAATCTGGATTCTTATCTGAACAAAATAATTCATCAAACATATTTAAACTACCAAATTTTAACTTTTCATCATAAAATAAGAATCTAGTTGTAGATGGTATTTCTACACTTTTCTCTAATTTAATTCTTTCTGTAAGCATATTCATAAATGTAGATTTACCACTACCAGATGGTCCATAAAGTATTATTACTTCACCACTATTTATATTTATAGTTTCTCTTGATTTTAATGTAAATGGTATATCATTTTTTGATTCTTCTTTATAACTTATAGTGAATGGTTTTACAATTATATTATCTACAACTTTAGGTTTTTCATTAGTTATAGAATGATATATATCTAATATTAATTTCATATCTTCTTCTTCAGTATTAATTTTATTTATTCTTTCACTATTATAATCAAGAGCATATACAAACCTTCTAATATATCCCATTGCTGTTTCTATAATTACTAATGTTGCTGTTATCTCAGTTATACTAGCTAATGTTAAATTAGACAATTTAATACTTACTATATAAAATATTATTATTCCATAATTACATAATGTTTCTATTAAACTTACAAAGAATCTAGATATATTCATTTTTTTATAAAAATTTTTAACGTTTTTATTACTATTTATTACAGTATCTTTAAATTTATTTATTCTCATATCTAAATCTTTATTTACAATAGAAGGCACTCTAAGTAAATCATTTACTATTAATGATTGTTCATTATTATATTCTCTATGCTTTTTAAAGAATGTATTTCTATTTAAATTTATATACGCACTTGATAAGAACGATATAAAACTAAAGAATATTATTAAAGGTATAAATATTGTATTTGGTATAGTACTATTAGTAAATATTGCTGTAATAAGCATTAATATTACACTTAATATTTGTAATATATCAAATCTATGTTTAATTTCTTGTCTCCATAAATTATCTAAATAATTCTTAATTGTATTTAATGATGATTCATTACTAAGTACTTTATATATTCTATTTTTATCATCATATTTTAAAACTTTATTCCTAGTTTTACCTATTATATTACTACCTCTATATACTATTTCATCATCAAATATTAAATCAAATTTAGTTTTTTCACTATCTTCATATATATAAAATGCATCTCTTAATACATCTTCACCTTTATATAATAAGAAAAATATTACTCCAAGAAATAATAATCTCAATTCTATCATCATATTTGTAAGTTTAAGAGTAAATGCGAATATTAATGCTATTAATGTTGAAACAAAACTAAAGATTTCTACTTTAGTACCCATTTTTTTTACATTTTTAGGTATTTTTACTACCTCATCATTTATTCCACAAGGTTTAATAAAATCAATTAACAAATTTTTAATTTCACATAACAACTTCATACTACCTCTAATTAACTAAAAATTCATGAATAATCTCTTCTTCATTATCTAGTTCCAAATCTTCTATTCTTTGGGCACTACATTTAGATGCCAATAAAATAGATTCTACTTTATGTACTGCATCACACACATTATCATTTACTACTACATAGTTATAATTATTAAATTCATTTACTAATTTATAATCTTCTTTAAATCTTTTTAATATTTTTTCTTTTGGATCTCTATTTCTATATATTATCCTTTTCATAAGTGTTTTTAAATCTGGTGGCATTATAAATATAAATATTGCGTCTTTAAACATCTTCTTTATATTTAATGCTCCTGTTATATCTATTACTAATACTACATCTATTCCTTTTTCTAATCTATTTACAACTTCATCTTTAGGGGTACCATAATATTTATCGTATACTTTTGCATATTCTAAAAAATTATCTTTTTCAATATTTTTTATAAATGTTTCTTCATCTACAAAATAGTAATCTATACCATCTTCTTCTTTTTCTTTTCTATCTCTAGTAGTCATAGATATAGATAGATATATATCTTTATTTCTTTTTAATAACTCGCCTACTATAGTATCTTTACCAGCACCACTAGGTCCAGATATTACAATTAAATCACCATCTTTTTTCTTTTTCATAAGTCACCTACACAAAATTAACTAATATCTCATTAGATCTATATATCCATTCACCACTTATAAATATATAATCAGTATCTTCACTAAGCATCCCTTTATCTAATAACTCTTTTATATTAAATACTTCATATATACTTACTCCATATTTATCATTAAATTCTTTCTTATTAATACCATGTATCTTTCTAAATCCAAGTATTAATTCATATCTTAATCTATCTTCATCACTTATTTTTACAACATTACTTATATAATCATGCGCATTATATTTATTCATATTCTTAGTATTATCATATCTATATCCTTCCAAATAACCAGATGCAGATAATCCAAAACCATAGTAATATTCATTATTCCAATATACTAGATTATGCTTTGATTCATAATTGTTTTTCGAATAATTACTTATTTCATAATGATTATACTCCCTATTAGTAAGTCTTTTCTCAATATATTTATACATTTCATAATCAGTATCTTCATCTATAGATTTTACTTTGTTTATAAATAACTTAGTATTTGGTTCAATCATAAGTGAATAACACGATATATGTTCTACATTTAGTCTTAACATATTATCCACATCATATTCCAAATCTTCCATAGTTTCAGAAGGAAGTGCATACATAAGATCCACATTTATATTCTCAAAACCAATCATTTTAGCCATTTCAATTTTTTCAAACACTTCATCTTTAGTATGATTTCTATTTAATAATTTAATATATTTATCATTGAAAGTTTGTACACCAATGCTTAATCTATTTACACCATTCTTTTTAAACAAAATTAATTTTTCATTAGTTAAACTTTCTATATTACATTCTATAGTAAATTCTTCTAATTCACTTAAATCAAATAAATTTGTTATTTCAAATAACATATTTAATTCATCTATATCAAGTACACTTGGTGTACCGCCTCCAATATATAACGTTCTTATTTTTTCACCATTATATTTACTTTTAATTTCATATTTTAAACTTTCTAAATATAAATCTGCCCAATCTTTTCTGTATCTTGTTTTACAAAAATCACAATAGGAACAAATATCATGACAAAAAGGAATATGTATATAAACACTTCTCATGATATCACCTCAATTTAATTATAACAAAAAAGAATGTTATTTTAAACACTCTTTACTAATTGTTGTCATCTTTCTCGTCTACAGATAGTACAGATAAGAATGCTTCTTGAGGTATTTCAACTTTTCCTACTACTTTCATTCTTTTCTTACCTTCTTTTTGCTTTTCAAGTAATTTTCTTTTACGTGTTATATCTCCACCATAACATTTTGCAAGTACATTTTTTCTCATAGCTTTAATATCGCTTCTTGCAATTACTTTATTACCAATAGTAGCTTGAATTGGCACTTCAAACATCTGTCTAGGTATTATCTTCTTTAAATTTTCTACTATTACTTTACCCCTTTTGTATGC
>CACZSX010000099.1 GCA_902783915.1 uncultured Erysipelotrichaceae bacterium
AGATGATTTTTATGGTTTTGATGCTTATAAATCTATAAGTAAATTTATTGATGATAATGTAGGTCAATTTGGATTAGTAGGTTATAACGTAATAAATACATTAACTGAAAATGGTTCTGTTAAAAGAGGAGTATGCTTTACAAAAAATAATAAACTTGAAAATTTAATAGAAAGCAAGGTTGAAAAAAGAGATAATGCAATAGTTTGTGAGCCTCTAAGTGGTGAGGGACCTTTTGTTATAAATGATGATACTAAAGTATCAATGAATATGATTGCGTTTACACCTAGAATATTTGATTATATAGAAAGTAATTTTCCTAAATTCTTAGATTCAAATAAAGATAATATATTAAAGTGTGAATATTTAATACCAGATGTATTAGCACTAGGTATTAAAGAAGGATTTTGTGATGTAACAGTAGTAGGTACAACTAGTAAATGGGTAGGAGTTACATATAAAGAGGATAAAGAAAGTGTAGTTTCATATATAAATAGTTTAATAGATAGTGGTGAATATCCAAATAAATTGTGGAATTAATAAAAATTAATTTTTATTAAAAATAAAAGTACAAATAAAAGAATAAGTTCTATTATTTGTACTTTTTTGTATGTAAATAATTACAAAAACATATTTTTTGTAATTTGATAATATATTTAATATTTGGTATATCTGTTATAGGAAGGAGTAAATATGAATTATTATAACAAGATAAAAGAACAACTTATAAAAAGCGAAATATATGATAGAGCAAAAGATTATTCTAAAGACAGACATAAAGTTAGTGTTTATTTTGAAATTGGGAAACTTTTAAGTGAAGCAGGAAAAGAATATGGTCAAAATATAATTAAACAATATTCGGAAAAACTAACGATGGAAGTTGACAAGAAGTATAAAGTAAACAATTTGTATAAAATGAGAAAGTTTTATGAAATATTCAGTAATGAGAAATTGTACCCAGTGGGTACAAAATTGAGTTGGAGTCATTATAGGGAATTATTAGTAGTTAAAAATGTTGATGCAATTATGTACTATATTGATATTTGTGAAAAGAATAATCTTTCAAAAAGAGAATTACAGCAAAAAATTAGAAATCATGAGTATGATAGGTTAAGTGATGAAGCTAAAACTAAAATAATTAATAGAAAACAATTAAAAGTCGATGATTTGATTCCGAATCCTATAATTATAAAAACAAATTCATTAAAAGAAAAAATGTTAGAGTATGCATTAAAGCAAGTTATATTAAATAATTTGGATAATTTTTTATGCCAATTAGGTACTGGATTTACTTATGTTGGTAATGAATATAGAATTAAAGTAGGTAATACATATAATTATATAGATTTACTTTTATATAATATTAAATACAAGTGTTATGTTGTAGTCGAACTAAAAATAACTGAATTAAAAAAAGAACATACAGGACAGATTATGACATATATGAACTATATTAATAAGAATGTAAAAAATCTAGAAGATAATGATACTGTGGGTATAATTATTTGTAAACGGGATGATAAATATGTAATAGAATATTGCTCTGATGAAAGAATTATAGTAAGAGAATATGAATTGGTGTGATATAATAAATATAGGTGATATTATGGATATAAAGAAAAGAATAGACGAATTAGTAGATATTATTACAGAGGCAGATTATAATTATCATACTTTAGATAATCCTACAATAAGTGATCAGGAATATGATAAATATTTAAGGGAATTATTTGATTTAGAAGAACAATATCCAGAATATATAAGAGAAGATTCTCCTACTAGAAGAGTTGGTGGGAAGGTATTAGATGAGTTTAAAAAAATAACTCATAAGATACCTATGATGAGTTTAAGTAACGTATTTAATGAGAGTGAAATAAGAGATTTTGATGAAAGAATAAGAAAAGAAGGTATTATTCCAGAATATGTATGTGAACTTAAAATAGATGGACTTTCTGTGTCTTTAATATATGAACATGGTAAATTAATAAGTGGTGCAACTAGGGGAGATGGAGTAGTAGGAGAAGATATAACTGAAAACGTTAAGACTATTAAAACTATTCCATTAAAAATAAATAAAGATATAGATATAGAAGTTCGTGGTGAAATCTATATGAGTAAAAGTGTCTTTAATAGTATAAATAAGATTAGAGAAGAACAAGGTAAACCATTACTTCAAAATCCTAGAAATGCAGCTGCTGGATCCATAAGACAGCTAGATTCTAAAATAGCAGCTCAAAGAAAACTAGATTCATTTATATATCATCTTCCTAATCCAGAAGATTATGGTATTAAAACTCATAATGAGGCATTAGATTTTATGAAAGAACTAGGTTTTAAAACAAATCCAAATAATAGATTAGTAGGTAATATTGATGAGGTTATGGAATTTATTAATTATCATACTTCAAATAGAGATAAATTACCATATGAAATAGATGGAATAGTAATTAAATTAAATAGTATAAAAGAGCAAAAAGAATTAGGATTTACTGCTAAGTATCCTAGATGGGCAACTGCATATAAATTCCCAGCTACAGAAGTATTAACAAAATTAACAGATATAATATTTACAGTAGGTAGAACTGGTCAAATAACTCCTAATGCAGTACTTGAGCCAGTACTTGTACAAGGCTCAACTATTAGAAAAGCAACATTACATAATGAAAAATATGTAATAGATCATGATATTAAAATTGGGGATATTGTATCAATAATAAAAGCAGG
>CACZSX010000100.1 GCA_902783915.1 uncultured Erysipelotrichaceae bacterium
AAGAAAATATAGGTATTATAAATATTGGTGATTTAATTCAAATACCTGGTAGAGAATATTTTGAGGATGAACAAGATAAATTAGATTTAATTGATAAATATAAAGAGGAATATTTGAAATTATTAAATAGTGCTAAAATAAGTCATAGTAAAGATTTATCTGATAATTTACAAGATGAAATGATTATGAATGTAGATTTAATACTTAAATTAGTTGTTAATCATAGTGATGATATATTTAGTGAAATTAAAAAATCTAAATCAGATAATGAAATAGATATGTATAAATTAAGATTATATTTAAATAGAATAGAAGAAATGGAAAAAGATAATATTGCTAGATTAATTGCATTAAAAGAATTAGAAAAAGGTAAAAGAGTTCCAAATAAGAGTAAGAATGCATTAAAAGAAAAAATTAATTCTTTAATATCAAATCTAGTAATATTTATGGGACAAAAAAGAGCAATTAATATTGAGATTAAGGCCTATTTATCTAATATAGTTATTGACGATAGCAATACTATCGGTGCAGATGATAAGTTAAATGAATTAATAGATATAGCATCACTTTATATAAATGTTGATGATGTAATATCTATGGATATAAAACCTGAAGTTAAAATTGCAATTATCGAAAGAAGATTAGAAATATTTTGCTATAAAAATAAAAAATTAAAAGATAAATTAAAAGATGCTCAAAATCAAATTAGTAAAGTTGTATATTCAGGTAGTTATTTTTGGAGAGAAGGAATTTTAAATCAGTTAACTGAATTAGAAAATAGATATGAAGTATTAATTAGATATGGTTATAAAATTGTTTCTGATAAAGAAATAGAAGAATTTTATAGACTTAAGTTTGATGTTTATACTAGTGATGCATTAAATACTGAGTTTTTACGAGAACCAAGTAATATTTTTACTGAATTTACAAATAGAGAATTAAAAGAGTATAAAGCAATTTTACAAAAGAAAATAGAAGAAATTATTACTGGTAGGAATTTAATTTTTTTGGACTGTTTTTATGATCCATATCTCTTTAATAATAATTTAAGTAAAGCAGTGAGTGCGTTTACTAAATATTTAAAAGATAATAGTGATACTTTTGATTTAGAAGGCATAATAAAAGATCCTACTATGGAAAAATTATCATTAATACTTGCGTTTGATTCTAAAGATGGACTGGATGAATTTTTTAATAAGAAATTAAGAAAATCTCATGATATACCAATAGGAGCATTAAACGATTATATTTTTTCATATGGGGATAGTATTCCACTTTCAACTGCACTTAGAGTTATAAATCCAAATGAATTAAAAAATAATATATATTTTAGAGAATTATTTAATTTATATAATTTAAGAAAAAACAATTCTACTAACTATGTATTACCAAGTGGTATTACTAGTATACATGTACATAAAGATTTAATAGAAGAAAGTTACTTTGCTAAAAAGTTGAGAAAAGAAGTAAAAGGAAAAACTATAATAATGCCGGATACATTAGTTTCAATTAGTGGCGATTTATTTGATGGCATTGAAATTCAAGGTATTGTTTTAAATGAAAAATTAGAATGTTTGTGGGAAGGATCATTAGATAGTTTGCCAAAGACTCAAAATAATTTGAAACCACCAAAGTCATTATCAATAATTGATTCACAAGTATTAACTAAGCTACCGCCTAGTTCTATTCCTGCTTTTAAAAATGCTTCAAAAATAAATAAGTATATAAATACAATTAAAAAAGAGAATGACTTACAAAAATTAGAAAATCCCAAAATACTTATATATAAATAAAGACCTTTCGGTCCTTTTAATTTTATGATATACTTAATGAGGTGATAAAATGTTAGAACTTAAAAATATTACAAAAATATATGAAACTGATGGTTTTAAACAAAAAGCATTAAATAATTTTAGTATTAAATTTAGAAAATGTGAATTTGTATCAATTCTAGGTCCATCTGGTAGTGGTAAAACAACATTATTGAATATTATTGGAGGGCTTGATAAGTACACTAGTGGAGATTTAATAATTAATGGTACTAGTACAAAAGAATATACAGATAGAGATTGGGATACATATAGAAATCATAGAGTTGGTTTTGTATTTCAAAGTTATAATTTAATACCTCATCAAAGTGTATTATCTAACGTAGAACTTGCATTAACTTTAAGTGGAGTATCTAAAACTGAAAGAAGAAAAAAAGCAATTAAAGTATTGAAAGAAGTGGGTTTAATTGACCATATAAATAAAAGACCTAATCAATTATCGGGGGGTCAAATGCAAAGAGTTGCTATAGCAAGAGCATTAGTAAATGATCCTGATATACTCTTAGCAGATGAACCAACTGGAGCATTAGATTCAAAAACAAGTACTCAAATAATGGATTTATTATCTATAGTAGCTAAAGATAGATTAGTAATAATGGTTACTCATAATTCAGAACTTGCATATGCCTATTCAAATAGAATAGTTGAATTAAAAGATGGTGAAAAAATAGAGGATACTAATCCATTTAATAAAGAAGATGAAAAAGAAGAATTAAGAAAAGATAAGAAAACATCTATGTCATTTATTACTGCATTAACTCTTAGTTTAAATAATTTAATGACTAAAAAAGGAAGAACTATTCTTACTGCTTTTGCTGGTTCAATAGGTATAATTGGTATAGCACTTATTATGTCTTTAAGTAATGGTATACAAAAGTATATAAATAGAGTAGAAGAGGAAACATTAAGTTCTTATCCACTAATAATACAAAAAAATACACTTGATATTGGTTCTGTTATTGAGTCAATGACTGCAAGTGTTGATAAAAAAGAATATAAAGATAATAAAATACATTCTGTTAATATAATGGGTGATATGTTATCCAGTATGTCTAAACAAGCAGGTAAGAATGATTTAAAGAGTTTAAAAGAATATTTTGATAATAATAATGAAATAAAGGATTATGTGTCTGATATTAAATATTCATATGATGTTACTATGAATTTATATAAAGATTCTGACGAAATTATTAAAGTTAATCCTACATCAGTATTTGATTCATTAGGTATGTCTATGTCTGGTGTTTCAAGTGTATATAATTCATATTTATCTAATTATGATGTTTTTGAAGAGATGATGGATAATAGCGCATTAAATAAAAGACAATATGATTTATTAAAAGGTAAATGGCCTACTAAGTATAATGAAGTAGTATTACAAGTAGATAAATATAATAGAATATCTGATTATTCATTATATAGTCTAGGAATACTATCTCAAGCTGATTTAAAAGAAAAATTTACTAATATGACTTTGGGTAAAGAAATAGAATTTGATGAAACTAGTTATGAGTTAGATGAATTAATTGGATTAAAATTCAAATTAGTACTTAATACAGATTATTATAAAAAACAAAATGGTGCATGGATTAATATGAGTGATGATGAATTATTTATGAAAAAAGTAATTAAAAATGCTGAAGAAATAGAAATAGTAGGTATTATAAGACCAAATGATGAAGCAATAGTAGGTAATAATCAAGCTGGTATAGTTAAATATACACATGAGTTAACAGAACACTTAATTAATAAAATAAACGATAGTGATATAGCTAAAGAGCAAATAAGTAATAAAGAAATAAATATATTTACTGGTACCAAATTTAGTGATAATAAAAAATTTGATATTAAAGATTTAAGCCCATCACAACTAATGCAATTACAAAGTATGAGTGAATTAGAACTAGCTAATTTTATGAAAAATTATACTGAAAATATGAATTCTAGTTATGAAGAAAATTTAATTAAATTAGGTGTTGCAAATTTATATGATCCAGATGGTATATCTATATATCCAAAAGATTTTGATTCAAAAGAAAAAATAACTAATATAATTGATAAATTTAATGAAAATAAAGATGAAGATGATAAAATAAAATATACTGAT
>CACZSX010000101.1 GCA_902783915.1 uncultured Erysipelotrichaceae bacterium
ACTTCTTCTCCATCTTTAAATATTACTTTATATGTTTCTTCATCATCTGGAATATTATTATTATTCTTATCATCTTTCCATGTTGCTGTATACGTTGCATCACTTTCTACTACTTTTGCAACTTCTGGATTCCATCCACTGAATACATAATCAGTTCTTTCTAAATTTCCTGTAAATTCTGGAGTTGGATCACCATCTAATGCAGTATCAAATACTACATCTTCAAATACTGAACCATTTACACCATCAGTATAAGTGATTATTCTATATTCTTCATCATCCGGAATATTATTTCCATTGATATCTATTCCATAACTTACTACTAGAGCATGATTAGAATCAACTTCATTAAATGCATAACCATTTGTTAGGAAGCTTTCTCTTGCTTCTTCTTTTGTAGTTAATTCTTTATCATCTACTAGCAATGATTTAATTGTATAATTAACATCTGGTTTAAATGTTACTAGTAAAGATTCACCTGGCAACATCTCAGTATCACCATTTGGGCTAACTGTACCATTTCCTCCATTTACTGATGTAGAAATTACAAAAGGTTCTTCCTCATCATCAGGAATGTTGTTAGTATTTTCATCTTCTCCAAATGTTACTACTAATTTATGATCTTCTTTTACATTCTTAAATGTATAACCATTTTCAATGAAACTTGTTCTTGCTTCACCTTCAGTAGTTAACTCTGTTCCGTCTACTTTTAATGACTTAATTGTATAACCACCTTCTGGAGCAAATACAATTGTTTCAGCATCTTTACCATAGTTAATACTTTGATGTGCAGGTAATGCTGTTCCATTTTCGCTAGCTTCTGTATCTACATTAAAGTATTCTTCTTCATCTGCTATACCATTATTATTTTCATCATGAATTGGTCCAAATGTCATAGTATAAGCAGCATTATCAGTTACTTTTGTAACTATTTCAGGATCCCAACCTTTAGCCTCATAATATTCGTTTTTTGGTTCTGCTGTTGGAACTATAATTCCTGCTTCTTCAAATGTTAAATCAGTTAGAATATTAGTATATTTAGTTTCTCCAACTAATTTACCATTTCCAACATACTTAAATTCCACTACATAGTGTGGTTCAAGATAATCTTTGATATCATTATCATTCTTATCATCTGTATAGATTATTACAATTGTTTCATCTTCTGTAACATTTGTAAAATCTCCTTCATAATAATCGAATACTCTCTTATCATGTTCTGGTGATTCTGGAGTTGTAGCGCTCAATCCTTCTTCAACTTCTTGAGTAGCTATTACTTTTCCAGTTTCTCCATCTACAAATGTAATAGTATGAGTAATTTTTTCATCAATTACTTCTTTTTGATTATAAACTGTGTTTACATCAAGATTTCTTGTTACATTTGTATATGCTTTATCCCATCCAGCAAATGTATATCCTTCTTTTTGCGCTGGAGTTGGTGCTGTGGCATCCATACCTGTAAGCACTCTTTCACTCTTTAGTATGCTACCACTAATTGAATCAATAAATCTTACTGTGAAATATTGATCATTCTTGTCAGCTATTCCATTGTTGTTAATATCTGCATCATATAATGCAATAACGTGAGTGTCTTCCATTATCCTATCAAAATTTTCTACTCTTACATCATGGTCATCAAATTCAAACCATCCTGCAAAAACAAAATTTCTGTGTTTAGGACTATCTGGAACGTTAGCAGCTTTTCCTAGTTCAACTTTTTGTTCAGAAATGTTTTCACCATTAAAACCGTCAGTAAATATTACATCACGTGTAACAATGCTGGCGTTTTGTACAGGTCCTCCTGCGAAGGTACTCATGAAAAACATTAACAAAATGAACGTAACAAAAACTACTATTCTTTTTTTGTTAAACATATCTTACCCTCCTACTAAAATTACAAAGTTTCCACTTCGTTCGCACATATTATAGCATTAGTAAATTATAATTGCAACATGTTTTTGTTAATAATTTAGCATTAAAAAAGATATCATTTTTTGATATCTTTCTACTTCTATTTTATGCTTTTAAATGGAAATATGCTAAAGAAAACTTTACCTTTTATATTTTTTTTATCTACAAGTCCAAACGACTTATCTCTACTATCTATTGATTCTGGTCTATTGTCTCCCATCACTAAATATTTATCATCTGGTATAAAACCATTTGGACATTCTTCATCACATACATCATTAAATAGAAAATTGT
Organism: uncultured Erysipelotrichaceae bacterium; assembly: GCA_902783915.1. GTDB lineage: Bacteria > Bacillota_I > Bacilli_A > RF39 > UBA660 > CAG-1193. The sequence continues at coordinate 2,206 of CACZSX010000101.1, forward strand.
ATGTTTGCACGCCATCTTTTAGATATGTTTCTTTGTATGGCTTATCATTAATATATAATATGTTATCCATATATTCTACTTTTTCACCAGGTAAACCTATAATTCTTTTAACATATGATTTACCATCATGATTAAGTACTACTATTTCATTTCTCTGTATATTTTTGTGTAACCTAGATACAAGTACTGGTTGTCCATCTTTAAGTGTTGGATCCATTGAATTACCCGCAACTGTTTGAACCCCTATTATAAATGTAAGTACAAATATTATTATTGCAAATACTATAATATACCACATCATATCTCTTAAAAATTCTGTTACTTCTCTAAAATCCCACATCAATATCACCCCTATTTAAAATTTTCTTGTATTCATCAAATGGTAACGGTTTTGAAAAATAATAACCTTGAATTATATTACAACCTCTACTTTTCAAATATTCTTGTTGTTCCTTTGTTTCAACACCTTCTGCGATTATATCAAAATTCAATTCTTTTACTAACCTTATCATATTATTTAATAATTTTCTTCCATTTTCTGTTTCATCAACTATAAATTGTCTGTCAATTTTTACTGTTTTTATTTTATCTTCCATAAGCATTGATAATGATGAATTACCAACTCCAAAATCATCAATTGATACATTAAATTTTTTGCTTAATTTATGTATTTTATTTACTAAAGAACTACTATTATTTTCTGTTCTTTCTGTAACTTCAAATTCTATTTCATTTTTATCTATATTATATTTTTTTATTATATTCTCATATTCTTCCATCATCTTGTTTTGACCTAAAGTATTTCTAGATATATTTATAGAAATAGTATTGAAAGTTATATTTTCTTTTTTTAATTCATTTATTTTCTTACACACTTCTTTTAATACATATCTATCTAAATAAGTAGTAAAGTTGTATTTTTCTGCTATATATATAAAATCACTTGCTGGTATTATTTTTCCATTATGTATCAATCTTGCTAATGCTTCACTGCCAACAATTCTTTTTTCTTTATAATCATATTTGGGTTGATAGTAAACTTCAAACTCATTATTTTTTAATGCTTTTACTAAATTATCTAATACTAATTTTTCATTTAGAATTGTTTCAGCATCATCCGAATCATAAAAACTATAATATTCCATTCTATCATTTAGTACATGATTATATGCAATTATTGCCTTATTTTCATTTGAATTATAATCTTTATCATCACAAATTTGAATACCACATCTTAGATTTATAGTAAATACTTCATCATTTAATATTGTTTCTGTATTCATATTTAATCTGGTAACTAATCCTATTAATTCATTTTTATTAGTATAATTAGTAATAATTATAAAATGATCTTTATACTTCTTAACTATACTATTTTTTCTTGCCTCATTTTTAATTATTTTATATACTTTATTAACTATTTTATTTGTTTTATTATGGCCATAATATAAATTAGCAATATTTAAATTATCTATTACTAAATATAATATTGCTTTTTTATTATTCATCAATGTATATCTAATACTGATACTTGTTATATAAACTAACATATCAAAAAGTAAAAGTAATATTATCAATATATAAGCTTTAAAACTATAATTAAAATAAAGTAATATTATACTTATTACCAATATAATTGAATTAATAAACATTATTAAGAAATGATTATATTTCATATTACACCTCTATTACTTTACTTTTATATTGTAACATTTTTATCTATATTTGTATATTAGATTGACAGGTTGTATACATTTTTTAACTATATTTTAAAATTATATAAGACTGAATTAATACATATACTCAATAAATCACTCATTTTTTCAATTACAAAATCTATATCTTTAGGCGTAACAATCATTTCAGGAGCATTTTTTATTTTTCTTTTTACAATATCTTTTAGTATAGTTTTAACATCACAAACAGTAGGCACACCTATAGCAATTACTGGTATACCCAAACTCTCTTTATTTAACCCTTCTCTTTTATTATTAACTCCACTACCTGGATGAATACCAGTATCAGTAAGTTGTATAGTTTTATTTAATCTACTTAGTGATTCACTTTTTAATGAATCAACTACTATTAAAAAATCTGGTTTTATTTTCTCAATTACACCTTTTATTATATCTTTAGTTTCAATACCTGTTTCTCCAGTAACACCTGGTTTAATAGCACTTACTACTCTATTTGAATTTAGTCCAAGCGATTCAAGATGCCTAGTAACAATAATATTTTCAATTACTAGAGGTCCAAGTGAATCTGGCGTTGAGTCGTCATTCCCTAACCCAATTACTAATGCACTGTCTTCATCAGTAATATTATTATCTTTTAATAATACTTTAAGGCTTTTTATTACTTCATTCTTAATATATTTATTTAATATATCTTTAAATTCAATAGTAATATACTTGCCCTTTTTAGTTATATTATCATCATTAGATAAAACAGATATTACTTTAATACCATTTCTTCTTTTAATATCAGTTACAAGTCCTTTATCTTTTATATTAATAGCTTCAATCATTAAATCACTAATCATATTATCACCATTATTAGTATTAACTTTAAATAAAAAAATAGAACTATTAGTTCTATTCTTTTTCTGTTATTGCATTTTTATTTAAATATGGTTCTATTTCTTTTTTTTCATTGTAATGCATTATTAAATAGCATGCAATTATTGTTACTATTATTATTAAACCAAATATTAATAATAACGCTTTTAGACTTATACCCTCTTTTTCAGTCTTTAATCTTGCTCCGCAATTAATACAGAAATCTTTAATATCAATCATTTCCTGACCACAATTTGGGCATTTCATTTTTTATACTCCTTTATGAATTTATCTCTAAATTCTAATAATGTATCATTTTTAATATTTTCTCTTATATCTTCTGTAAGTTTTATTAAAAACCTTATATTGTGTATAGAAAGTAATGTTCCCGCAAGCATTTCATCACACATTAGTAAATGTCTTATATATGCTCTTGTATAATGTTTACAAGTATAACAATCACAATCCTCTTCTATGTGATTAAAATCTTCTTTATATTTAGCATTCTTTAAATTCAATTTCCCATGATGTGTAAATGCATTACCATGCCTTGCTATTCTTGTTGGTAATACACAATCAAACATGTCTATTCCCCTTATTACACCTTCAATTATATCAATAGGATCACCTACACCCATTAAATATCTAGGTTTATTAACAGGTAAATATGTTGTAGAATCAGTAATCATTTTATACATTACATCTTTTCCTTCTCCTACTGATGTGCCACCTACTGTATAACCTGGAAAATCCATCTTTACTAATTCTTCAGCGCTATGTTTCCTTAAATCAGGATATTCTCCACCTTGAACTACTCCAAATAATAATTGATCTGTCTTATGAATATCCTTCCCTCTTTTTGCCCATCTTAATGTTCTTTCAACACTTTGTTTCATATATTCATATGTAGATGGATATCCAGGGCATTCATCAAAACTTATTATTATATCTGCTCCTAGTTTTTCTTGTATTTCAATTGATTTTTCTGGTGATAAAAATAATTTTTTACCATCAATTGTACTTTTAAAATGCACTCCTTCTTCAGTTATATCTTTTGGTTTAGCTAAAGAAAACACTTGAAATCCTCCACTATCTGTCAAGATTGGTCCATCATAATTCATAAATTTATGAAGTCCACCAGCGTGTGCTACTATATCTTCTCCTGGTCGTTCCCATAAATGATATGTATTAGCAAGTAT
>CACZSX010000102.1 GCA_902783915.1 uncultured Erysipelotrichaceae bacterium
CAATGCTTGCATGTAGAGCTAGAAATGCAGCAAGAAAAGCAAGAGAGATTACAAGAAAAAGTGATCTTGCAACAACTAATTTCTTTGGTAAATTATCAGATTGTAAAAGTAAAGATCCAAAAGAGTCTGAAATATTTATAGTCGAGGGAGATAGTGCCGGTGGTAGTGCTAAAAAAGGAAGAGATTCTATGACTCAAGCAATACTACCATTAAGAGGAAAAATATTAAATGTAGAAAAGGCAAGACTTGATAAAGCATTAGGTAATGAAGAAATAAGGACAATAATAACAGCATTTGGAACAGGTATTGGAGATGAATTCAATTTAGATAAATTAAGATATGACAAAATAATAATAATGACCGATGCCGATGTTGATGGATCTCATATTAGAGTATTACTTCTTACATTATTCTATAGATTCTTTAAACCAATAGTGGAAGCGGGTCATGTATATGCAGCTCAACCACCATTGTTTAGAATAATGCACGGTAAGACAAGAAAATATGTACTTAATGAAAAAGAATTAGATGATTATTTAAAATCACTAGATGAAAGTGTTAGAAGTAAAGCAGAGATAGCACGTATGAAAGGTCTTGGTGAGATGGATGCTGAAGAATTAAATGAAACAACAATGGACATAAATAAAAGAGTTCTAAGAAAGATAACTGTAGAAGATTGCGTAGCAGCAGATGCAATGTTTAATAAATTAATGGGTGAAGAAGTAGAACCAAGAAGACAATTTATTGAAGAAAACGCAATATATGTTAAAAACTTAGATATATAGGAGGTGTGGTTATGGAAGAAGAAAAAATTAATGAAGAACAAGATTTTGGCGGAACATTTCATGAAAGAGATAGCCACGCTGTAAATGATATTGTAAGAGAAATATCGGATTCATTTCTTGATTATTCAATGAGTGTTATAACATCGCGTGCAATACCAGATTTAAGAGATGGTTTAAAACCAGTACATAGAAGAATACTATGGTCTATGTTTGAAGAAGGAAATACTCCTGATAAACCACATAAAAAATCAGCAACAACTGTTGGTTATGTTATGGGACATTATCATCCACATGGTGACTCTTCAATATATGACGCAATGGTAAGACTTGCACAAGATTTTAACCAAAGATATATGCTTGTTGATGGTCATGGTAATTTTGGTAATATAGAAGGAGATGGAGCAGCGGCATATCGTTATACTGAAGCAAGACTTAGTAAGATATCTCTTGAAATGCTTAGAGATATAAGAAAAGAAACAGTAAATATGATGCCCAACTTTGATGAAACAAGCCCAGAACCAACTGTACTACCATCAAGATTTCCAAATGTATTAGTAAATGGATCAATGGGTATAGCTGTAGGTATGGCAACTAATATTCCACCGCATAATTTAGGTGAAGTAATAGATGGATGTATCGCATACATTGATAATCCAAATATAGATACAGATGGATTGATGCAATATATTAAAGGCCCAGATTTTCCAACAGGTGCAGTGATATTAGGAAATTCTGGTATTAGAAAAGCTTATGAAACAGGTAGAGGTACAATAACTATTAGAAGTAGAGCATACATAGAAGAAAAATCAACTCATAGTCAAATAGTTATAACTGAAGTTCCGTATGGTGTTAATACCATGGAATTAAAAAATAGGGTTGCAGAATTAGTAAGAGATAAGATAATAGATGGAATATCAGATTATCATACTGACTTAAAAGATGGCGTTAAAATAACAATTACATTAAAAAGAGATGCAAATCCACAAGTAGTATTAAATAATCTATATAAACATACAAATTTCCAAGTAAATTATGGAATAATATTCTTGGTAATTGATAACGGAACTCCAAAGACGCTAAGTTTAAAAGAAATAATTTCTAAATATATAGATCATCAAAAAGAAGTAATAATTAGAAGAACTAAATTTGATTTGGGCAAAGCAGAAGATAGAGTTCATATATTAGAGGGTTTAAAGATAGCACTTGATAATATTGATGAAGTTGTATCAATAATTAGAAACTCTAAAACAGATGAGGAAGCAACTGAAAGATTAATGACTAAGTTTGGATTATCTGAAATACAAGCTAAAAGTATATTAGATATGAGACTTAGAAGATTAACTGGATTGGAAAGAGAAAAAGTAGAAGAAGAATTAGAAGAACTTCTAAGATTAATAGAAGAATTAAAATCAGTTCTTGAATCAGAAGAAAAAGTTAAAACTATTATTAAAGAAGAAATGTTAGAAATAAAGAAAAAATATGGTGATGAAAGAAGAACTGAAATAGACATGACAGCTATTGACTTTATTGAAGATGAATCATTAATACCAGAAGATGAAATAATGGTTTCATTAACAAACAAAGGATATATAAAAAGACTTGCCGTAGATACCTATAGAATTCAAAACAAAGGTGGAGTGGGTGTTAAAGGTATGTCTACTAATGAAGAAGACTTTGTAGAACATATACGTGTACTTACTACACATGATTACTTAATGTTCTTCTCTAACAAAGGAAAAGTATATAGAATGAAGGGTTATGAAATACCAGAATATAGTAGACAATCAAAAGGTTTACCAATTGTAAATTTATTACCAATAGAAAAAGATGAAAAAATATCTGCTATGTTTACAGTATTGAGAGAAGAAGAAAGTAAATATTTAGTATTTGTTACTAAAAAAGGATTAATTAAGAGATGTAACTTATCAGAATTTGAAAGCATTAGAAAAACAGGTAAGATAGCTATAGGATTAAAAGAAGATGATGAATTAATATCAGTATTTAAGACAACAGGAAATCAATTCATAACACTTGCATCCTCTAATGGTAAATTAGTTAAATTTAATGAATCTGAAATAAGAGTTATGGGAAGAAGCGCTTCGGGAGTAAGAGGAATTGATTTAGATAATGCATATTGTATAGATGCGAATGTAGCAGATCCTGGTAAGGAAGTATTGGTAGTAACAGAAAATGGATATGGTAAGAGAACTACAGTTGATGAATATAGAACTACTCATAGGGGAAGTAAGGGCGTCAAAACATTAAATTCAACAGAAAAAACAGGTAATATAGTAGCATTTAAAGTAGTTAATAATGAAGAGGATTTAATGATTATAACTAACAGTGGTATGGTAATAAGAATACCAATAGCACAAATATCAGTAATGAGTAGAGTTACACAAGGAGTTAGATTAATTAACTTAAAAGATGAACAAAAAGTAACATCAGTATTTAATATTCCAAAAGAAGAAAATGAGGGAGAAGAATAGTCTCCCTCATTTTTATTACCAATATTTGCCAATTATTAATGTTCCACGTGGAACATTAATTTTAATTTGTTTAATAGTTTACAAATTATTAATAATCATATATAATGAATATGCGTAACATTTATATTACTTACCTGGCCAGGATCGGAAGGTAGCAACCAAAGTAATCCCTAAGTGTGTACGCATTTTTTAATGAGCTAATGTTCCACGTGAAACATTAATATATAAATTACTATGTTCCACGTGAAACATTAATATATAAATTACTATGTTCCACGTGAAACATTGGAGGAATTATGAAAGAAAAATTTATGAATGAAGCAATAAAAGAAGCAGAAAAGGCTATTAAATTAAATGAAATACCGGTAGGAGTAGTTATAGTACTTAATAATAAAATAATTGCTAGAGGGTATAATCAAAAAGAAATCTCACAAAATAGTTTGATGCATGCAGAAATAATTGCTATTAATAAAGCTTGTAAAAAATTAAAAAGTTGGAGACTTAATGATTGCAAAATGTATGTTACTTTAGAACCTTGTAATATGTGTATGGGTGCCATAGTGGAATCTAGAATAAGCAAAATCTACTATGGTATTGATAATTTAAAATCTCATAAATTAAATATGAAAATAATTGGTAATAATAACATTGATATGGAAGGCGGCATTCTTGAGAAAGAATGTAAGACTCTTTTGGATGATTTTTTTAAAAATATGCGTGGGAAATAATTTGTAACAGCATATTTTTATTTCCCGGGAAATAAATTGATAAATATTAATTTTAAATTATATAAATGCTTTTGTTATTTGATCAAAAATGGTATAATTATCAAGAGAGAGAAGGTGTAACATGGCATATAAATCACTTTATAGAAAATATAGACCACAGACTTTTAAAGAAGTGTATGGCCAAGAATATATTGTAAAAACTTTATGTAATGCAATTGAATCGGGTAAAATTAGTCATGCATACCTTTTCAATGGTACAAGAGGTACGGGTAAAACTACTATTGCAAAGATATTTGCAAAAACAGTAAATTGTCTTGATATGAAAGATAATAAATCTTGTGGTAAGTGTTTAGTGTGTAAATGCGAAAATACAGAAGAAATACCAGATATTATAGAAATAGATGCTGCTTCAAATAATGGTGTTGATGAAATTAGAGAATTAAAAAACAAAATAAAATTAATGCCTGTAATGTGTAAATATAAAGTTTATATAATAGATGAAGTTCATATGTTATCTACAGGGGCTTTTAATGCGTTATTAAAAACATTGGAAGAACCCCCTGAACATGTAATATTTATACTCGCAACTACAGAACCACAAAAATTGCCAATTACAATAATATCTAGATGCCAAAGATTTGACTTTAAAAAGATAAGTATTGAAAAAATAATAGAAAGACTTGAATATATATCTCAAAAAGAAAAAATTAAAATTAGTAAAGAAGCATTGGCAGAAATTGCCAAAATTAGTGATGGCGCAATGAGGGATGCAATAGGGTTATTGGATCAATTGAGTTCTTATACAAATAAAGAAATTGAAATTAATGATATTTATGAATTAAAAGGAAGTATATCTAATGAACAAATGTTTAAATTAGTTAATTCATATATAACTGGCGATATTGAAAAATTATTAGAACAAATAGAATTTATATATAATAATGGCAAGAGTTTTTATTTGTTGGTAGAAGATATGCTTATGTTATTTAGAAATGTATTAGTATCTAAAAAGGCAGAAAAGTATTTTGATAGCAAGGAGATAGCCAATAAGCAAGATATAAAAGAAATATCTAAGAGGTTGGATTATAAAAATATAGAGAATATAATTAATAAATTGGAAGATTTATCTAAAAATATAAAGAATAGTAATTATCCAAGAGTATTATTCGAAGTTACTATGTTAGCTGATTTTAGCGAAAATATTGAGAAAAAAATTGTTTCTAAACCAATAAAGGTTGTAAAGGAAGAAAAAATTATTATTTCTAAACCTATAGAAAAGGAAAAAAAACCTGCTTTAGAAATAAAAATTGATAGTGATAATAATGTTACTTTTGAATTAGAAGATGATAGAAAATTGGATATTTCTAAAAAAATATTAATTAATAATACTATTGCTAAAGCAAGTAATGTTTGTAAGAAGAAAGTTAATGAAATATATAAAGAACTAGATAAATTTATTATTGATAAAAAATATAAAAATGCCGCTACTATATTAAAAGATTCAATAGTGGCGGCAGCATCTGAAGATCATATTTTATTAAATTATAAATATGATAGCATGGTAGAAGAAAATGATAAAGAAATAAATAATATAGTTGGTTTAATAAAAAAAATATTGGATATTAAATATAAATTAGTAGCTATTACTGAAGAAGAGTGGAAAAAGGAAAGACCACATTATTTGGAATTAAAGAAAAATAATAAAGTAATAGAATTAATTGAAGAAAAGGAAGAAATTAAAACGGATAAAGTTAATTCGAATGATTCAAATGATTATGTTGACTTGTTTGGAATTGATTTAATAGAAATGGAGGAATAAATATGAATATGCAAGCAATGATGCAACAAGCTCAAAAATTACAAAGGGATATGTTAAAATCAAAAGATGAAGTAGAATCTAAAACATTTACTTCAACACAATCATTTGTTACTGTGGTAATGAAAGGTAACAAACAAGTAACTTCTGTAACTATTGATAAGGATGAATTAGATAAAGAAGATATTGAAATATTACAAGATTTAATATGTCTTGCAGTAAATGAGAACATAAAAAGTATTGATAAAGAGATGGAATCAAAATTAGGTAAATTTGGTGGGGCATCAGGTCTTTTCTAATGAATTATCCAAGTAGTTTAAATGATTTAATTGAATCTCTAAAGAAATTACCTAGTATTGGTGAAAAATCTGCTGAAAGATTAGCGTTTGCAATTATGAATATGGACGAAGAAGAAGCAAATGTATTTTCTAAATCTATAAAAAATGTTAAGTCAAAAATAAAAAGATGTAAGATATGTGGAAATATTACAGAAGAAGAAATCTGTGAAATATGTAATAATGAATCTAGAGATAATTCACTATTATGTGTAGTAGAAGATTCAAAAAATATAATTACATTAGAAAAAATTGGTACTTATACAGGGAAATATCATGTATTAGACGGACTTATTTCACCAATTGATGGTAAAGGACCTGATGATATTAATATTAAATCTTTAATTGAAAAAGTTAAAAATAATAATATAAAAGAAGTAATAATAGCTATAAGTCCTACTTTAGAAGGAGAAACAACTGCATTATATATTTCTAAATTATTAGAAGGTTCAGATGTAATTGTTTCAAAGATAGCTTATGGAATTCCAATTGGTGCTGATATGGAGTATTTGGATCCAATGACTTTATCAATGGCTTTATCAAATAGGAATAAGATTTCATAGAATAATATACATTTCATATAATTTTATGGAGGATTATATGAAGTGTATATTTAATATAATAAGAAAAATTTTTATAGCAGGATTTACTATCATTACATTTAATTTAATGATAATTCCACTAAATATAGTTATACCAATTAATTTATATACAATAGGTTTTACATATATATTTGGGTTATTATCTTTACCATTTTTTTCAATATTATTAATGTTTTTTATATAAGGAGGATTTATGCTTGAAGATTATAAAGAGTATGACAAAATTATTTATAAGCAGATGGAAAATGCAATAAGTAATAATCTTTCTCATGCATATCTATTTGATTTAAATAATAATGTATATGCAGAAAATATGATTATGGCATTTGTAAAAGAAATACTATGTAAAAAGCATATTAGTAAAGAAGAATATGATAATTGTTCAAAATGTAAAAGAATAGATGATGGAAATTATTCTGAATTAAAAAAAATATATCCAGATGGATTAGTAATAAAAAAAGAACAGTTAGATGAATTACAAAAAGAATTTAGCACAAAGGCTCTTGAAAGTGATAAAAAAATATATATAATATATGACGCTGAAAAACTTAATTTATCAGCAGCCAATAGTCTTTTAAAATTTCTAGAAGAACCTGGAGAAGGAGTAATTGCTATACTCCTTACTAATAATTTAAATAGTGTATTAAATACTATTTCTTCTAGGTGTCAAATATTAAAATTTAATAATAGTAAGATAGAAGATTTTATAAATTATAATAATATTAATTCAAAAGTAACTATTTATAAAATAGCATTTTCTATATTTTTAAGAACTAATATTGATGAATATATAGAAAATTTTGTAAATAGTGTTATTGATTTTTGGAAAACTTATGAATCAAATGGTAAAAAAATGATAGTATATGAAAAACAATATTTTTTAGATATATTTAAGGAAAAAGAAGAAATACTTAATTTTATAAGATGTTCTATATTATTATATAGAGATGTAATTAACTATAAATTAAATAATAAAATTTTATATTATAATGATTATGAAGATATTTTAGAAAAAATATCTAATAAAAATGCATTAAATAGACTTTTGTATAAATTGTCTATATTGCTTAGTAAAGAAAAATTAGTTAGTAAAAATGTAAATGTAAATATGTTTGTTGATGGAATTATAATAGATATGGAGGAGTAAAATGGAAAGTGTAGTTGGAATAAGCTTTGATAACAATAATAGAATATACTTTTTTAATCCAAATAAATTAGATGTTAAAGATGGAATAGATGTAATTGTAGAAACAGAAAGAGGTTTACAATATGGCCATGTAGTAACATCCATAATAGAAAAGAAAAAAGAATCTTTAAATTTGCCATTAAAAAAGGTTATAAGAATAGCTACTAAAGAAGATCTAAAAAAATATAAATCTAATATAGAATTAGCTAAAAAGGCAATGATAGAGTGTCAAAAATTAATAGATAAGTATGGCTTTAATATTAAACTTATGGACGCTAGTTTTACATTTGATAGAGAACAATTGATGTATCACTTTCTTTCTGAAGCAAGAATTGATTTTAGATCATTAGTAAAGGATTTAGCAGCTATATTTAAAACAAGAATAGAATTAAGACAAATAGGAGTTAGAGATAAAGCTAAAGAGATTGGTGGTATTGGACCTTGTGGTAGAATTCTTTGTTGTTCTGAGTATCTTTCTGATTTTGATTCTGTATCAATAAATATGGCAAAAAATCAAAATTTGTCCTTAAATCCTACTAAAATAAATGGAGCATGTGGTAGATTATTATGTTGTTTATCATATGAAAATGAAGTATATGATGAGTATAGAAAAGGATTACCTAATTTAGGAGATAAGGTTAAATATAAAGGCAAGGAAGGAAAAGTAGTAGCGTTAGATATATTAAAAAGGCAGTATACGTTTTTAACCGATGAAGAAGAATATATATTGGTAGAGTTAGATGAAAGTACTAAATGATTTATTATGGGATGGAGATTTAAAGATATATCAAGATACTGATTCTTTTATGTTTTCTTTAGATTCTGTACTGCTTTCAAATTTTGTAACTATTAATAAAAGTACAAAGAAAGTATTAGATATAGGTACAGGTAATGCTCCAATTCCAATGATGTTAACAAAAAGAACTAAAGCTATTATTGATGCAGTTGAAATACAGGAAGAATCTTATAATTTAGCAAAAGAAAGTATTAAATATAATAAATTAGATAAACAAATTAATATAATACAAGGAGATATTAATAAATTATATACTTGTTTGGGAAATAATTGTTATGATGTGATAGTTAGTAATCCACCATATTATAGTGATAATATGATCAAATCATTAAATAATAATAAAAAGATTGCTAGAAATGATGATAATCTAAAATTAGATAATATATTTATGATTGCAAAAAGATTATTAAAAAATAATGGTAATATAGCTATAGTATTTGATACTAAAAGATTAATTGATTTAATTTCAACCATGAAATTATATTCAATAGAACCCAAAAAAATTCAATTTATTTATCCAAAAAGTAATAGAGTATCAAATATCTTCTTAATTGAAGGCACTAAAAATGGTAAACCGGGTTTAAAAGTTTTAAATAGTGTAATACTTCAAAATGATAAGAATAGTTATACAAAAGACATAGAAAAACTATTAAAAGAGTTTGGGAAATATTAAAATTATTTCCCAGGAAATAATTTGAGGTGATAAAATGAGCCAAAAAAGTTATAATAATACACCAACTTTGTATGTTGTACCTACTCCAATAGGTAATTTAGATGATATGACAATTAGAGCGATAAATATTTTAAAAGAAGTAGATGTTATATTTTCAGAGGATACACGTGTAACAAGAAATTTACTAAATTATTTTGAAATAAAAAAACATTTAGTATCTTTATATAAATTTAATGAGCAAGAATCCTCATTAAAAATGTTAGAATATTTAAAAGATAATAAAAATGTTGCACTGGTATCGGATAGAGGCACACCAGTATTAAGTGATCCGGGTAACTTGTGTACAAAAAATGTAATAGACGCAGGATATAATGTTGTATCACTACCTGGTGCTACTGCGGCAATACCTGCACTAACATCTTCAGGATTAGATGCAAGTAAGTTTCTATTTTATGGTTTTTTAAATAGTAAATCTTCTCAAAGAAAAAAAGAATTAGAGAAACTAAAGAAGGTAGAATATACTATAATATTTTATGAAGCACCGCATAGAATTTCATCAATGTTAAACGATTTATATAGTGTATTTAAAGATAGAGATGTAAGTATATCTCGCGAAATTAGTAAGAAATATGAAGAAATATATAGAGGTAAATTAAGTGCTGTTATTAAAGAGATAGGAGAGCCTAAGGGGGAATATGTAATAATTGTTTCTGGGAACGAGGAAGTTGTAAACTATGACGACATCACTATAAAAGAACATGTTGCATTATATATTGAAGAAGGTTATAGTGAAAAGGATGCAATTAAATTAGTAGCTAAAGATAGAAATATTGCTAAAAATGAAGTATATAAGGAAGTAAAATTATTTTCTGGGAAATAATTTAAGGAGTGATAATATGAAATTGATTGTTGGATTAGGAAATCCAGGGAATGAGTATAATAATACTAGACATAATATTGGATTTATGGTGGTTGATAAATTACTAGAAAAGTATAATCATGATAAATTAAAAGATAAATTCGGTGGTTTATATACAGAAATAGTCATTAATGACGAAAAAGTAATGGTATTAAAACCACAAAAATATATTAATTTGTCGGGAGAAGTAATAAGAAAATATGTTGATTACTATAAAATAAATATTGATGATATTCTAATAATAAATGACGATTTAGATCTTGATGTAGGTAATTTTAAATTAAGACCAACAGGAAGTTCGGCAGGTCATAATGGATTAAAAAATATTGAATTAATGCTTGGTACACAAGATTATAAAAGATTAAAGATTGGAATATCAAATAATAAGAATATTGATACAAAGGATTATGTACTCAGTAAAATTAGTAAAGATGATATGGATAAAATTAATAATACAATAGATACAGCAATGGATATAATATCTGATTATATGAAATTATCTTTTACTGATTTAATGACAAAATATAATAGAAAACAATAGGGGGCATTTAAAAAG
>CACZSX010000103.1 GCA_902783915.1 uncultured Erysipelotrichaceae bacterium
AATTCTAACATTAGGATTTTATGCAACACCAATTGTATATTTATCATCAATGTTACCAGAAAAATTCCAATGGGCAATGCTTGCTAACCCAATGGCTGTGTTAGTAGAAGCATATAGATCAATACTTTATTATCACAAATGGCCTGAGTTTAATATCTTAGGAGTTTGGGCAATAATAAGTGTAATACTATTAATAATAGGATATTTAATATTCAAAAAATTAGAAAAGAGTTTTGTTGAAGAATTATAATAAACAAGTCAATTATGGTATAATAATGACCAAAAACAATAAGGTAAAAGGAGTGATTTAATGATTCCATTTAATAAACCATCAATAACAAAAAAAGAAAAAGAATACATTATGGATAGCCTTGATGGAAAAATATGTGGTGATGGTACATACACAAACAAAGTAAATGATTGGTTCAAAGATAAAATGAATACCAATGTATTATTAACAACATCAGGAACATCTGCCTTAGAGATGGCTTCCTTACTTTGTAAACTTAAAGAAGGAGATGAAGTAATCGTTCCCTCATATACTTTTGTATCAACAGTTAATGCTTTTGCTTTAAGAGGAGCAATACCTGTATTTGTAGATGTAGATCCAAAAACTATGAATATTGATGTTGATAAAATAGAAGAAAAAATAACAGATAAAACAAAAGCATTATATATTGTTGATTATGCTGGAGTTGTTCCAGATATGGATAAAGTTAATGATATAGCAAAGAAACATAATTTGCTTGTTGTTGAAGATGCAGCTCAAGCAGTTGGTTCAAAATATAAAGGTAAGTTTGCTGGTACTTTAGCAGACTATGGTTGTTATAGCTTCCATGAAACAAAAAATTATGTTATGGGAGAAGGGGGAGCTTTTATCGCAAACAATGAGAAAGACTTCCTTAAAGCAGAAATTATTAGAGAAAAAGGAACTAATAGAAGTCAATTTATCAGAGGAATGGTTGATAAATACACATGGCATGATATTGGTTCATCTTATTTACCATCAGATATTCTATCAGCTCTATTATATGCTCAATTAGAAAGATTTGATGAAATAATGGAAAAAAGAATGGATATATGGAATAAATATAATGATTATTTTGCTCAATATGAAAAAGATGGAAAAGTAATAAGACCATTTATTCCAGAAGAATGTGAACATAATGCTCATATGTTCTATTTAATTATGCCTACAAAAGAAGAAAGAGATAATTTAATAACTTTCTTAAAAGAAAAGGAAATAATTGCTCCATTTCATTATATTCCACTTCATCTATCCCCAGTAGGAAAAAAATATGGATATAAAGAAGGAGATTTACCATTAACAGAAGAGTATTCTTCTAGATTAATAAGATTACCATTATATGCAGATATGAGTGAAGAAGAAGTTAACAAGGTTTGTGAAGAAGTTAGTAATTTTTTGGGAAAGTAGGAATCTAAAAAATGAATAAAGAAAAAATAGTAATTATAGGCGCAAATAGCTTTCAAAATCCATTGATTCTTAAAGCTAAAGAAAAAGGTTATGAAACTCATGTATTTGCTTGGGAAAGTGGAGATATTGGAGAAAAAACAGCTGATTATTTTTATCCGATTAGTATAACTGAAAAAGAAAAAATACTAGAAGAATGTAAAAAAATAAAACCAGTTGCAGTAGCATCAATAGCTTCAGATTTAGCAGTAATAACAGTAAATTATTTAGCAAAAGAATTAGGATTAGTAGGAAATGATCCGAAATATTCAACAATTTGTACTAATAAATATGAAATGAGAAAAGCTTTTGAAAAACATGGAGTAAATGTACCAAAGTTTATTGAAGTATCAAAAGGACAAAAACCAGATCTTTCAACTATTACTTTTCCAGTTATAGTTAAACCAACAGATAGATCTGGAAGTAGAGGAGTTACAAAAGTTGAAAGAAAAGAAGATATAGAAAAAGCTATTAATAATGCAATAGAATATTCTTTTGAATCAAAAGCTATTATAGAAGAATTTATTGAAGGAAATGAATATAGTTGTGAATGTATTTCTTATAATGGAAAAAATCATTTCTTAACAATAACTAAAAAATATACAACAGGTTCACCCAACTTTATAGAAACAGCTCATATGCAACCATCAGATTTGACTGATGAAGAAATTGAGATAGTTAAAAAAGAAATATTTAAAGGCCTAGAAGCATTAAAAATAAAAAATGGTCCAAGCCATTCAGAGTTTAAAATTGATAAAAATAAAAATGTAAAAATAATTGAAATAGGTGCAAGAATGGGTGGAGATTGTATTGGTTCAGACCTAGTTAAAATATCTACAGGTTATGACTTTGTTGATTTAACATTAGATGTTGCTTTAGGTAAAGAATTAAAATTAGAAAAAGTATCTGTTCCTCAAATTGCATTTATAAAATTTATTTTTTCAAAAAAAGATTTAGATAAATTAAATTATATAAAAGAAAATCATAGTGATTTAATTTATAGAATAAGTGAGATATCAGATCTAGAACATGATATAGTAGATAGTTCTACAAGATTTGGTTATTATATTTTAAAAGTAAAAGATAAAAAACAATTAAAAGAATTAGAATTAATATAGGTGGTTATATGAAAATATCAGTAGTAATTCCTGTATATGGATGCAGAGAAGCTTTAAAAGAATTACATAAAAGATTAACTAAAACTTTAGTATCAATAACAAATAATTATGAAATAATATTTGTAAATGATAACTGTCCTCAAAAATCAATAGAAGTAATTAAAGAAATATGTGAAAAAGATAAGAAGGTAGTAGGAATAGATTTGTCTAGAAATTTTGGACAAATGAAAGCTATTTTAGCAGGTTTAGACTATTCTTCTGGTGAATGGGTAGTTGTAATGGATTGTGATTTACAAGATCGCCCTGAAGAGATACCAAACTTATATAAAAAAGCACAAGAAGGATATGATATAGTTTTTGCAAGAAGAGCTAAAAGAAAAGATAGTTTCTTTAAGGTTTTAGTTTCAAAAATGTTTTATAAAATATATTCTATAGCAGCAGACATGAATTACGATTCAAGTCTATGTAATTTTAGTATATGTAAAAGAAAAGTAATAGATAGTTATTGCAAAATGAGAGAAGAACATAGAGCATATGTTATGTATCTACAATGGTTAGGTTTTAAACAAGCAGTAATTGATGTAGAACATAATAAAAGATATGAAGGAAAGTCTTCCTATAATTTTAAAAAGAGATTTAAAATGGCTAGTGACATATTGTTTTCTCAATCAGATAAATTATTAAAAATAATTGTAAGATTTGGTTTTTTAGTAACATTTATCTCTTTACTAGCAGTAATATATTTAGTAATTCATTATTTCCTTCATCCAAATACTCCTCAAGGATGGACAAGTCTTCTTGCTATTACATGTCTAATGAGTGGAATAATTATTAGTGTAGTTGGTGTAGTAGGTATTTATGTAGGAAATATCTTTACTCAAGTAAAAGAAAGGCCATTATATATAACAAAAGAAATATATAATGATAAGAAATAGGTAATAAAATGAAATTTAAAGATATTTTATTCGCAATCTTTATTTATATTATTTTTCCATTTTCTAGTGTATTTATGAAATTGGCTTCATCAAATCCCAATATAGTAATGAAATTATTCTTATTTTGTTGTTCTATTGGAGTTTTAGCTGTATTTTCAGTATTATGGCAAATCTTATTAAAAAAAGTAGATTTAACAAAAGCTTATCTATTTAAAAGTACAACAATTATATGGAATGTATTTTATGGAATATTAATATTTGAAGAAAAAATTACATTTATGATGGTATTAGGAATGATTATAACAACAATAGGTGTAATGATAACAATAGTAGGTGATAAACAAGATGCAAAATAGTATTTATATTTTATTATTTGTTATTTCTATCCTAATCGCCAGTTTTAGCCAAATTCTTTTAAAAACAGGTGCAGGCAAAAAAAATATTTATATTAATAAATATACAATAATAGGCTATTCACTAATGGTTATATCAATGATATTTACTTTAATTGGATATAAAGGGGTAAATCTAACTTTAAGTGGTGTATTACAAGGTTTAAGTTTTATATTTGTACCACTTCTAAGTATGATTTTATTAAAAGAAAAAATAAATAAAACAACTATAGTAGGTATTACTTTTATAATAACAGGAATTATTATATATTCCTTATAGGAGATGAAGTTGAATGAAAAACATAATGAAATATGTAAAAGAAAATAAATTATTTCTACTTGTATTAATAATTGGAATGGTCTTATTATTTACAGAATTAAACCAAGTAATTATGTATGCAGATGATTACTCTCTTGGAATTGAAAGTAATAAATATGGAATTGAGGGTACATGGATACATTTTGTTAATAATTATCTTCACTGGGGTGGAGGTTTTACTGGATCTATTGTTATAGCAATATTAACAATAGGTTTTAAATACTGGAAATTTATTGAATTAATTTTAATAACAGCTATTGTTTTAATGACTATGCGTTTAATCCATGTAAAAGATGGTAAATATAAAGAGTTAACAACACTATTTATATGGTTACTTTATTTCTTAATTGATATCTCAACAAGTAGAGAAACTATATTATGGTTAGATGGATCAATGGCATATGTACTTACTTCATTCCAAGTTATATTATATACATATTTATTATATACAAGAATCCATTATCCAAAAATGAGAAAGAAATATGATATTGTTTTATTCCCTCTAGCAGCATTTTTTGGTGGTTGGAGTTCAGCTCAATCAGGAGCAATAGTAGTATTAATTACTGGAATAGAATGGATATTTGCTAAAGTTATTAATAAAATAAAAATAAATAAATTCTATTTCATATCATCATTATTAACAATAATAGGATATTGTATATTCTTCTTTGCTCCAGGTAATGGAGAAAGAATGGAAGTTCAAGGACTCTTCACAACACTAGGATTATTATCGAAAATAATGTATAAAGCAAGTCCACTATATTCTTCATTATTTGATATAAGAAATTATCAATTCTTTGGACTACCATTTTATACAATATTACTAATAATACTATTATTAGTAGTAACTAAACATCTATTAAAAAATGAAACAAATGAAAAAATAAAACTATTATTATCATTAGGATGTATATATAATTCTATATTTGTATTAACAGTTATTTTAACTAAAATACCAATTCTAAATAACTATAGTATAATAAGTAATTTTCTTACTTATAATAATTTATATTATGAATATATTGGAAATAAATTATCAATAGCTGATCTATTTCCATATGTTATTTCAACAATAACTATAATAATAATTATTATTCAAGCATTATATATATCTCTTAAGGAAAAAAATTCATTATTATTTATAGTCACAACATGTGGATTAGTATCACAAGCAATATTACTAGTGGCACCAACTCATCCATCACGTACAACATTAATATCTATCATGTTCTTTATAATTGGAATAGTCTATTTATTTAAATATAGTTTAGATAATAAAATAGAATGGGAGTATTATATTTCAATAATATTTATGATTTTATTCTTACCAGTAGGAGTAGTTTTACTTGCTGTATTCTATCTAATTAATGATTATTTAAAAGATTTAAAAGCAAATCAAAAATTATCAATTAAAATAGCAACATTCATAATAATCCTATCTTTATTTGCATTTAAAAACTGGGCAGAAACAACACATAATTATAAAGTAAATAAAGAAATTGATGCAAAGAATATGGTACGTATTGAAAAATATCAAAAGAATCCATCTAGTGAGAAAATATTAGTATTGATTGAACCTAAAGAACCAGCTTATGGTTTTACCGGTTTAGCAGGAATAGAATGGGTAGAAAAAGCTGTAATAACTTATTTTGAATTAGATGAAAATACAGATATAATGTTTGAAGATGAATATAAACAATATAAAAAGTCAAAAATAATTAGAGTATATGAATAATAGTAAAGGAGAGATAATATGAAAGGAATAATCTTAGCTGGAGGTAAAGGAACACGCCTATATCCAATGACTAAAATCATATCAAAACAATTACTACCAATTTATGATAAACCAATGATTTATTATCCTATATCAACTTTAATGTTAGCTGGAATAAAAGATATTTTAATAATTTCAACTCCAGAAGATATTGAAAGATTTGAACAATTATTAGGAGATGGTAAACAATTAGGAATGAACTTTACTTATAAAACACAAAAAGAACCTAAAGGTATTGCAGAAGCGTTTATTATAGGTGAAGATTTTATTGGAAAAGATAATGTATGTTTAATTCTAGGAGATAATATCTTCTATGGATCAACATTAGAAGAAAAAATAGAAAAAGCTGCAAAAATAAAAAATGGTGGAGTAATATTTGGTTATCCAGTAGAAGATCCTAAAGCTTTTGGTGTAGTTGAATTTGATGAAAACAATAATGTTTTATCTATCGAAGAAAAACCGAAAGAACCAAAATCAAATTATGCTGTTCCAGGATTATACTTCTATGATAATTCTGTAATTGAAAAAGCAAAAAAAATAGAAGCATCAGATAGAGGAGAATTAGAAATTACAGAAATAAATAATTGTTATTTAAAAGAAAAATCATTAAGTGTAATTCAACTAGGAAGAGGTATTGCCTGGTTAGATACTGGTACACCTAGAGGTCTAAGCCAAGCAAGTCAATTTGTTCAAATTGTTCAAGAAAGACAAGGATTCTACATTGCTTGCCTAGAAGAAATAGCATATAGAGAAGGATTTATAAATAAAGAACAATTATTAGAATTAGGAAAAAAATTAAAAGGAACTAAATATGGAAAATACATCACTAAAATAGCTAATTCAGAAGGAGATAATTAATAATGAAAGTATTAGTAACTGGTGGGGCAGGATTTATAGGAAGTAATTTTTTATACTATATGACAGATAAATATAAAGATTATGATTTTGTATGTCTTGATGATTTAACTTATGCAGGTAACTATAATAATATTAAAGAATTAGAAAAGAAAGATAATTATAAATTTGTAAAAGGAAATATTACTGATAGAGATTTTATAAATAATTTATTTGAAAAAGAAAAATTTGATTGGGTTGTTAATTTCGCAGCTGAATCTCATGTAGATAATTCAATTAAAAATCCAGAAATATTTTTAATGACAAATATAATTGGAACTCAAGTATTAATGGATGCATCAAGAAAATATGGAATAAAAAGATATCATCAAATATCAACAGATGAAGTATATGGTGATTTACCATTAGATAGACCAGATTTACTATTTACTGAAGAAACACCAATTCATACATCAAGTCCATATTCATCATCTAAAGCAGCAGCTGATTTACTTGTTGGAGCATATCATAGGACATTTGGTCTACCAACAACAATATCAAGATGTTCAAATAACTATGGACCATATCAATTCCCAGAAAAACTTATACCAGTAATCGTAAGTAAAGCATTAAAAGATGAAAAAGTTCCGGTTTATGGAAAAGGTGAAAATATAAGAGACTGGATTCATGTACATGATCATAATGTAGGAGTAGATTTAATTCTTCATAAAGGTAAAGTAGGAGAAGTATACAATCTAGGAGGACATTCTGAAAGAACAAACTTAGAAGTTGTTAAAACTATCTTAAAAGCTTTAGGTAAGAGTGAAGACTTAATCGAATTTGTTAAAGATAGACCAGGACATGACTTACGTTATGCAATAGATTCATCTAAATCTGAAAGAGAATTAGGATGGAAATTATCATACAAATTTGAAGATGGAATTCAAAAAACAGTTGAATGGTATGTAGAAAATCAAGATTGGATAGAAGATATCTTATCTGGAAACTATAAAAATGCATATAAAGAAAATAAATAGGTGATTATATGAAAGAAAAAATAATTGTAATTGGTTCCGCTGGAAACTTAGGAATGTATATGATTGATTATTTATTAGATAATTTAGATACTAGTAAATATGAAATTATTGCAACAGGTACAAAGAAAGAATATCCTTTTGAGTTTTATAAAGGAGAATATATTCAATTAGATATAACTAATCCATCAGATTTTGATAAATTACCAAAAGAAAATGTAAAAGCAGTTATTGATTTTGCAGGAGTATTACCTGCATACTTAGCTCAAGATGATCCTCAAAAATATGTTGATGTAAATGTATCAGGAACATTAAATATATTAGAGTATTGTAGAAAAGCTAATGTAGAAAGAATTATTTATACTCAAACATGGGCAGATTTAAATGGTTATTTAAAAGATAAAAAACCATTAAAACCAGAATGGAGTAGAAAACCAATATTCAAAGGTGATCATGCAATTTATAATGTTACAAA
>CACZSX010000104.1 GCA_902783915.1 uncultured Erysipelotrichaceae bacterium
AAAACTGTATTTTCTTAATATAAAAAGGATATTACTATCCTTTCTTTTCCATTTTCTCTATTATTGTTTTTATATTTTTTTCATTAAAAGGTTTTGATAATACATCAATAACAGGGTACATAAGTGCTTTAGTTAAATCACTTCTATCTTCTACTCCAGTTATTATAGCTACTGGAATCTTATCAAATAAATTATTTGTTTCAAAATATTGTAATACTTGATATCCATCAACATTTGGCATATTAAGATCTAAAAGCATTCCAATTATTTGTTTTTCATTTTCTGTATTAATATAATTAAGTGCTTCATTTCCATCTTTTGCTGTTTTAACCTCATACATATTATTAAATATCTTTTTAATAAAATTAGTAACTAGATCTGAGTCATCAACTACTAATACAACTTTATTGCTTGCCACTTTATTAGTTACTTTAAGTACATTCTCACTATTTATTCCCATATATTTAGATACAATATTTACTATTCTTCTTGTTTCGTTTATTAAAGAATCGTAGTTATCATAAATATAAGTGACATCATTATTTTTACCAGCCATTTCATGTTTAAGTGCAACTTCTGCTAATGTAGAAAAACCCAAATATCTAGCATCACTCTTTAAAGAATGTGCAAGTATACCATAATTATGAGTATCACTAGCTTCTTTATATTTCTTTAAATCATTAATTTTAGATTGTATACCTTTTAAAAATTCATCTAGTGTTTCATCATACATTTGCATATCACCAAATAATTCTAGACTTTTTTCAACGTCAATACCATTACTAACTAAAAAATTCTTGTCTCTCATATTATCACCCATTATCATTATATCACTTTTTAATTTTTAAAAAAAGACATATATATTAAAAATAATATTAAAAGTATAAGTACTATAGCACCATTTATTTGTTCACTCTTTTTTGTTTTATATTTTACACCAACAACCATACTTGCTATATATCCACCTAATAAACCACCTATATGTGCATAATTATTTATACCTGATGATGTAAATCCAATTAATAAATTTAAAAATATAATTGGTAAAATTTGTTTTGTGATAGAGTTATTTAAAGTTACTCTATAATTATAACCAAAATATAATAATGAACCCATAAGTCCAAATATAGCGCCAGATGCGCCGGCAGAAACTGAATAATCTGTCATAAATACTAATGATAATAACGAACCTATTAAAGCACTAGTTAAATATATAAAAGTATATTTTATACTACCAAAATAGCTTTCAATATCTTTTCCCAAAATATATAATGCATACATATTAAATATTAAATGAATAACTCCAATATGTATAAATGCACTAGTTATTAACCTATAATATTCTCCATTAAATACTAAATCTTTAGCAAGTGCTCCAAAATTTACCAATGTATTAATATCTTCACTACCATCACCTATAATATACATTAATATAAATATTATTATATTAATTATTAATAAAGCATAAGTAACATATGGTGTTTTTTCTTTAAATACTTCTTCTGCTTCTTTAGCATCTTTCATATTCTTTTTATTTATATCATTTGTTATTTTAGCAAATAATTCTACACCTTTTTCATTAAATGTTAATTTATCTTTTATATCTGGATAAGCTTCAGTTATTTCTTTTGATAATTTAATGTCCTTCTCATCCTTTACTTTTACGCAATTAATAATATTATTTGATAATAATTCAACATCTTCACCCAAATCCATGAATAAAGATAATGTATTTAATGAAAATGAAAATGTTTTTAATTTTATTCTACTTATTATTTTTTTAGTTTTAAACATATCAAAATCATATTGCTCTTTATTATGAATATATCCAGTATTTATTCTTATAATTCTATAAGGTGCATCCATATTCTCAAGCCAAATCTCATTATCAACGCCTCTTAAAATAATTGGATTATAACCTTTCTCTGTAATAAAATAATGCAATAATTTCATTACTAAAACATCTTTATCTCTAAAAGAAACTTCATTCATAAATCCTCCTATTTAAACATATCTAAAATATTATAAAACTCCTTTGGTGCATCTACACTAAATTCCATATATTTCTTTGTTATTGGATGTTCAAAACCAATTGTTTTGGCATGTAACATTTGTCCAAAATCATTTATTAATTTTCTTTTTCCATAAACCGGATCATTTACTATTGGATACCCAATATATTCCATATGTACTCTTATTTGATGTGTCCTACCAGTCTCAAGTGTACATTCAATTAAAGTTGCATTCTTATATCTTTCTAATACTTTAAAATGAGTAATTGCATCTTTACTATTAATATCAGTAACCATCATTTTTTTTCTATCAAAAATGCTTCTACCTATTGGAGCATCTATTGTACCTGTATCATTATTTATTACTCCATATACAAGGGCAATGTATTTTCTATTTACCTTTCTTTTGCTTAATTCTTCACTCAAAAATAAATGCACATCATCATTTTTAGCTACTAATAACAAACCACTAGTATCTTTATCTATTCTATGAACTATTCCTGGTCTAATATCATGATTAGATAAATTGGTATGATACATTAAAGCATTAACAAGAGTGCCAGTATAATGACCTAATGCAGGATGAACTACCATACCACTTGGTTTATTTACTACTAACAAATATTCATCTTCATACACAATATCAAGATTAATATCTTCCGGTAATATATCAGTATTTTCTACTATATCATTTACTTTTATCTCATCATCCACTCTTACAATATAACTATTTTTAATAACTTTATTGTTTACTAAAATATCTTGATTTTCTATTAATTTTTGAATTTTACTTCTACTAATATTTAATATATCAATTAAATATTTATCTATTCTCACATCAGATAATTCATTATCTACGATAAATATTCTCATCACTATCACCTTTAACAATTAATATATATATTATCATAAACATTCCTATTACTATACACATATCTGCAAAATTAAATATAGGGAAATCATAAAATGGTATATAAAAATGCATATAATCTATTACACTACCACAAACTATTCTATCTATTAAATTACCAGTTATACCTGCTAATACTAAAGAATAACTTATACAATCTATTTTAGATATTTTAGTATCTAAAAATATAAACCTTATTAATAATATTATTGCTATAATAGCAAGAATTATAAAAAAGATTCTTCCACCTTCAAATATACTAAAAGCTGCACCAGAATTTTTTACATATGTAATATCAAAAAAATTTGGAATAACTTTAATACTTTGATATAAATTCATACTATTAATAATAAAATATTTTATTATTTGATCAATAAAAATAAAAATAATTGATAATATAAAAATTAGTTTTTTCATAAATTCACCTATTTAATTATAACATAAAGAAAAAAATTATGAAATATTCCATAATTTTATTCTACAACATTTACATTCTCTTCTAATGTTATTTTTTCTATTGCCACATCAAAATCATCAATATAATTTGTATCTATTTTATAAATTAGTTTATAACCATTACTATCTAATTCTACTGTTTTATCTAAATTAACACACATAGATACATTGTGCTTTCTATTTATGTAACAATTTCTTTCATCTTTAGAAATAATATCGCTTTCTAAACTCAAATCATTAACATAATCAAATATTAAATATTTATTATCTATATCAGGTATTAATTCATTAGGAATAAATATTGAATATTTACCATTTGAATTTTTCTTTAAAAAATCTGTATATTTTAAATAATATGTATCTTTTAAACCATCTTTATTTAATTCTATTAAATATTTTGAATCATATTTTTTTATAAATACTTGTGCAATTTCATTTTCATCTTGCATTACACTTATACTGTAAGAATAAGCATTTAATCTACCAACAACTGTCTTTGGCATTACACAATCTTTAGGTTTGTTTCTATTATTAAATGATACAAATACTAATGATATTAAAATAAAAATCATTACTATTAAGAAAACAATATTAGAATAATTTTTATTAAAATCTTTAATTTTATCAATCATACTTCCACCTACTCAAATATTCTTCCAACTAAAATATCTTTATTTACAACACCATTAACAAATTCATTAGCACTCATTCTCTTTCTTCCCTCTAATTGAAGTTCAGTGATAACTATTTCACCATTACCTGTTTTAACTCCAATTCCATCAGGATAAAGTTTGGTAATTTGACCATTTAATGCTTCGCTATAATAATTATCACCATATCTAGCATTCCATATTTTTACAATTCTTCCCCCAAGAATTGAATATGCCCCTGGCCATGGATTTAAACCTCTAATCTTATTTATTATTTCTCTAGTTGTATCTTGGTAATCAATTTTTTCATCTTCTTTTTTAATATTCCAAGCATACGTAGCTTCTTTTTCATCTTGTCTTATATATTTAGCAGTCTTATTAAGAATCATTGGTATTGTTTCCATTATTAAATCTCTTCCAACTATGCTTAATTTATCATGTAATGTGCCAACATTATCATCATCATCAATTACAACTTTTCTTTGAGTAATTATATCTCCAGCATCCATTTTAGAAGACATCTTCATAACAGTTATACCAGTTTCATTATATCCTTCCATAATAGCCCTATGAATAGGTGCTCCTCCTCTAAATTTAGGAAGTAAAGATGCATGTATATTAATACAACCATACATTGGATATCTTAAAATATCATCCGGAACCATTTGACCATATGCACATGTAATTATAAGATTTGGGTTTTCTTTTAAAATATCAATATAATTTTCACTTAACTTAGTAGGTTGATATACTTTAATATTATTATCTATAGCATATTGTTTTATTGGTGAAAACTTAATTACACCTCTATTTGAAGGCTTATCTGGTTGACATACAACTGCTATAACCCCATATTTTTCATTTATTGCTTTTAAAGCTTTTAATCCAAATTCTGGTGTTCCCATAAAAATTATTCTTAAATCGCTCATATCACACCTCTATATCCATCTTGTTGTAACTATTGGTTCATCTATCTCACTATCATTATATTTGCTTGAAAAATCAACTGCATAATCAAGCACTGCATCTGTTAAATCAATCTTACTATATAATATTGATGAGATATCAACAGAATTTCTCAATTTTTTAGAAAAATTATAATCATCAATATACTTTCTCATTACTCTATCAAAATTTGATAATCTAGATAGAGTTTTTTCATCAGAATTAACTGCTCTATTAACTGCATTTTTATAAAATTCTACTAATTTTTGACTAAATAAATCATCATCTAAAAATTCACAATTAACAATAATATTATAATTTCTACAACATTTTCTTAAAGTGTCATTCATAATATCCTCCTAAAATAATCTAATAATATCATTTATAGTTATTACAATAATAAGTAACATTAATAATGCAAAACCTATTGTATGAATTATATTTTCAGTTTTTTGATTTATTGGCTTCTTTCTTATTGCTTCAATTATTAAGAATAAAGCACGACCCCCATCAAATGCAGGGAATGGTAATAAATTTACAAATCCTACATTAATAGATATATAAGCTGCTAAATAAATTACATTTTCGAATCCTTGTTTTGACTGTTCTCCAACAACATTATATATACCAACCGGTCCAGATAAACTATTTATACCTAATTTACCAGTTATTAATTTACCAATCACTTTATACAAATTCCTAATTGTTGAACCAAATTTTGATGTTGTATATTTAATTGAATTTATGAATCCCTTATGTATTTCAGAATCAAATCCTATTCCATATACATATCTTTCTGTATCATTTTCAGTAACTTTTGTTGGTATTATTGTAACATTCTTCTTATTACCTTTTTTATCTATAAGTTCAACATTAATTGATGATCCTTGCTTTAATAATTGAAATTCAAGCATTACATCATCAATACTTTTCATAGTTTTATTATTTAACTTCTTTATTAAATCTCCTTCTCTAACATTAACCTTATATGCATTGTATGCTTTATCAACACTTTTAATATATGGTTTTGTTTCAGGAGCCCCATAAATTAGCGCCATCAATAATAATAAAACTATACCTAGAATAAAATTATTGAATATTCCTGCTAATACAATAAGTAATCTCTGAAACACTGATTTTGATTGCATTCTTTTTTCTACTGGAATATTTTTATCTTCTTCTATCTCTTCTCCCGCCATTTGCACATAACCACCTATTGGAAATAATCTAAGTGAATATGTAGTTTCATCATTTTTTCTTTTAAATGAATATAACTTTGGACCCATTCCCAAAGAAAACTCATAACAATATACACCATTCTTTTTAGCCATTAAAAAATGTCCAAATTCATGTATAAATACTGTTAATCCAAGTATTAATACAAAATATATTAAAGTCATATTAACCTCCTATAAAATTATTGAAAAAATTATATATCCAAATAACACAAATATAATGCTATCTAATCTATCTAATATTCCACCATGACCAGGCATTATATTAGAAAAATCTTTTATTTTAAAATGTCTCTTAATTGAAGAAAATATTAAATCTCCTGCTTGTCCTATTATAGATAATATTAATGTCATCACTATAGTTAATATAATACTAGATGAATCTATATATAATATGTAGAAAATTGTTGCTATTAATGTTCCTCCTATAAGTCCAGCTACAAAGCCTTCTATACTTTTATTTGGAGAAACAGTAGGCATTAATTTATGCTTACCAATAGCGCTTCCTATAACATATGCAAAAGTATCCGTCATAGTAGTAATTAATAGCAAATATATTGTTAGAATTAAACTTTTTGATCTTACTACTATAAACAAATTAAATGCTGCACTTAAAAAGATTATAGAACTTAATATATAAAATATGTCCTCAACAGAATACTTTTTATTATCATTATATACAAGTAATGATGTAAATAAAATAAGAAAACAAATAACAACAAAAGAAAAATTCATTAAATATACTTTCCCATTAAAAGTATATCCGTAAATTAAAAGAACAAGAAATAATATATACCCTATTCCTTTTATAAAATTAGGCATATTTTTCTTAACTCTAAATAATTCCCATAATCCTATCAATCCTAAAATTGCTACTAATATATTAAAATATATACCACCTAATAACAAAAGCGGAATAATAATAAGTAATGCCACTATCGCACTTATTACTCTCTCTTTCATATATCTTCACCCTAATAAAATTATATTACAATTACTAATTTATATCAATAATTAAAGAAAAAAAAGATAATATTTCTATTATCTTATATTCGATGGCTGCCTCGGTAAGATTCGAACTTACGAATGATGGAGTCAGAGTCCACTGCCTTACCACTTGGCTACGAGGCAATAAAAAGAGATTAAAAACTCTCTATATTTATTTTTACTCTCTTATTACCATTTAAATATGAACTTGCTTGAACAATAGTTCTAATTGAATTCGCTATCTTGCCACCTTTTCCTATTACAGTTGCAATTTCATTTTCACTTACTAATACTTCTATTAAAATAGTGTCATCTTCTGTTTCAAATTCTTTTACTGACACACTATCTGGATCTTTAACTAAAGATTTAACTAAATAACTTGTTAATTCTACTAAATCCATAATTATTTACCTTGTTTTTCATTATGGAATTTTTCCATAACTCCAGCTCTACTTAAAATATTTCTAACAGTATCAGTAGGTATAGCACCATTTTTTAACCATTTCATAGCCTTTTCTTCATCAATATTTATAGAAGCATTTTCATCTACTGGATTATATGTTCCTACTACTTCTACAAATTTACCATCTCTTGGATATCTTGAATCTGCTGCTACAACACGATAAAATGGTCTTTTCTTAGCACCCATTCTCATTAATCTTAATTTAACTGCCATAATAACCTCCTCACTTAACTAATGATATCATTAAATAATACGATTGTCAACCAAAAAAGTTAACAAAAACTAGCATCAGCTAGCTTTGTAATAATCTTTAATCTTAGCAATTATTTTTTGCTCTTTTCTTGATACTTTTGCTTGTGAATATCCTATCGTATCTGCAACTTCACTTTGTGATTTATCATAAATAAATCTATCCATTGCTATTATTCTTTCGTCTTCATCTAATGAATCTAATGCTTCTTTAAATTCTACATCACTCTCAAAACTATCATTAGTTGGTATAATATCTTCTAACGTGAGTTCTTTTCCTTCACTATTCATTGGTTCGTCTATACTTCTTATGCAATTTCTTATTCCTATTGCTTCTATAATTTTCCATTCTTCTATACCTGTTTCTATACCCAATTCATTAATAGTAGGCATTCTTTTATATTTTTGAGATAACAAATCGATTAATCTATCTAGTCTATTAGATAAATAAATAAGCTCTCTGCTTACTTTAATTCCCTTATTATCTCTAATAAATTTCTTCATTTCTCCCAATATAAATGGATAAGCATATGTAGAAAATTTTACATTATAACTTGGATTATAATTATTATATGCATCAATTAAACCTATTACACCAACTTGATATAAATCTTCTTTATAACTCGGATTAAAACCACTTGCGAGTTTATAAATTAGATTTTCATGTTCTTTTACTATTTCTTCAACAATTATTTATCATCTCCTTTGTTATTATTTAAACAAATTATAATAATAAAAAAGCACTTCTTTTGTCGAAGTACTATAAATTAAAACTTAATATATCTTTTAAATATCTAAAATACATTTCAAATAATCCAGCTTTTTTAATAGTTTTATCTACTGTTACATCAATAGTTGTTATTTCTTTACCATCTTCATTAATAGTAAGACTTCCTACCGTTTGTCCTTTAATAATTGGTGCTTTTAATCTTTTTACATTAAGATCATAAGTTATTTCTCCCATCTTATGCCCTTTTTTATTTATACTTGATACTTCTTTTACTACTACTATATTTGCATATCTATCTTTACCTAGTTCTACTTCAACATTTCCTAATACTTCATCAGGTGTTACATAAACTTCATTTTGATATAAATTAAATCCATAGTCTAACATACCTGTTACTTCTGCATTTCTAATGTTACTAGTAGGTTCTCCCATAACAACAGCTATAAGTCTCATATTATTCTTTTTAATAGTTGCTGTTAAACAATAGCCTGCTTTATCTGTATATCCAGTTTTTAAACCATCAACTCCATTATAAAATCTTACTAATTTGTTTGTATTTACTAACCAAAATTTATTATTTGTATTTTCTCTTAAATATGTTTCATATATAGATGAAAATTCTAATATTTTGTTATGCTTAACTAATTCTTTTGCAATGATACTCATATCATATGCTGATGAATAATGATTATCTTCATCTAACCCAGTACAATTTTTAAAATTTGTATTTTTAAGATTTAAATTTTTTACTTTATTATTCATCATTTTAACGAAAGCTTCTTCACTACCAGCTATTCTTTCAGCAAGAGCAACTGTTGCATCATTAGCAGAGCCAATAGATATACCTTTTAATAAATCTTCTACTTTCATCTCTTCATTTTCTTGCAAAAATATTTGACTTCCTCCCATACTAGAAGCATTTTTGCTTACTTTTATTGTCTCATCCATTTTTAAATTACCACTATCTACATTTTCCATAATTAATAATAAACTCATCATTTTTGTCATAGATGCTGGTGCTAATCTTTCATGTATATTCTTTTTATATATTATTTTACCAGTTGATGCTTCAATTAGTATTGCACTCTTTGCATTTATTGCTAATTCATCCGCTTTTACTGGAACAAATATAAATAAAAGCAATATTATTAATAGAAATTTTTTCATTTTACACCTCACTTAAATCTATGAATAAGTTATTTATTTATGCATTAGATTTATTAGGTGATATGATGATTATTGTAAATAAAAAATATAAACTTAGTAAAAATTATATTCCAAATAATTTAGTAAAGATAAGCGATAAATTTTCAAACAAAGAAATATATGTAATAGATGTGGTTAAAAATAATTTTGAAAAAATGTGTTCTGATGCATTAAATTATAATTTATATATTATTGCTATGTCTGGTTATAGAAGTTATGAATATCAAGAAAATTTGTACAACAAATATTTAAAAATTGATAAACCTGAAGTGGTTGATACATATTCTGCAAAACCAGGGCATTCAGAACATCAAACAGGACTTGCAATTGATGTATGTACAAATACTAAAGATTATATAGAATTTATTGATACAGAAGAATATAAATGGGTAAAAGATAATTGCTATAAATATGGATTTATTATTAGATATCCAAAAGGTAAAGAAAATATTACTGGTTATAAATTTGAACCATGGCATATTAGATATATTGGAGATAAAGCAAAATATATATATAAAAATAATATTACATTAGAAGAATATTTAAAAAAATAGTTATTTCTAACTATTTTATTATTCCATAAATCAGAGGTTCTTTATCAGTCTTTATATTACTAATTTTAAATGCATCTAACACTATATTATAATCAATTTCTTTATTACCAACATATACCCTTGCAAGTGAATCACCTATATTTACATAATCTCCTACATTTTTTAATGTTTCAATTCCAACACTCATATCAATAGTATCTTCCTTAGTCATTCTTCCACTACCTAATTTTAAAGCCGCTTCTGCTATATTAATAGCACTTATACTATTAATATAACCTGCTTTATTTGATTTAACTTCAATAACATTAGAGGATATTTTGACACTGTTTATATCTCCACCTTGCAATTTAATCAATTCTAAAAATTTTTGATATGCAGCACCTGTCCTTAAAGATGATAGTACTTCACCTTGTGCACTCATAAAATCTATGTTTTTAGACATACTTACCATATAACTAGCAAGGGTAATACATAGATCTCTTAAATCTTTATTACCTCTACCATTTAGTATTTCAATTACTTCTTTTATTTCTAATGCATTACCAACCATATTACCAAGTGGACAATTCATATTTGTAATTAGCGCTCTTGTTTCCTTACCATGACTATTTCCAATATATACCATTAATTTCGCCAAATCAACAGCATCTTCCATATTATTTAATAATGCACCATTACCATATTTAACATCTAATAATATTTTATCAGCACCAGTAGCTAATTTCTTACTCATTATACTTGCTGCTATTAATGATTTAGAACTTACTGTTCCAGTAACATCTCGAAGTGCATATATTTTCTTATCAGCAGGTGCAATTGTACTTGACGTTGTGCCAATACATATATTATGCTTTTTAACTTGCTTTATAAAGTTATCTATTGAAACATTTACGTTAAATCCAGGTATAGACTCTAATTTATCAATAGTACCGCCAGTATATCCGAGACCTCTTCCGCTCATCTTTGCAACAGGTACATTTAAACATGCAACTATTGGTAATACTATTAAAGTGGTTTTATCACCAACGCCACCTGTAGAATGCTTATCAACCTTTATTCCTGGTATACTACTTAAATTTATTCTATCTCCACTTTCTAACATAGCATCAGTCAAATATATTGTTTCTTCACTATCCAAACCATTTATACATATTGCCATTAATAATGATGACATTTGATAGTCTTGTATTTCACCAGATACATATGAATTTACTATATATTTAATTTCTTCCTTAGAAAATTTCTTATTTGTTCTTTTTTTATTTATTAAATCAACTATATACATAACATCACCTTTTTACTCTTATATATTATAGCATAGAATTATCAAATTATGAACACAAACAAAAAAATAATGCAATGCATTATTTTAATTTCTTATCAATTAATTCTACCATTCTTTTTGGATCTTCTGTTATCTTATAATATAAATCTTTATTTAATCTAAGTTGCTTTAATAATTCAAATTCTTCTTCAGATATAAAAGCACTATAATCTTCATTACCTTCCATAACTACAGGTATATCTTTACCAAGAAAGTAATCAGAACTAACTTTAAATATATTTGATAAGTCATCTAATGTTTCTAAACTAGGCACTCTTACATTCTTTTCATAACAACATATACTTACTTTTGTAACATTTAATTTACCACCCAACTCAGCTTGAGTCATATTATTTTTCTTTCTTAATTCTTTAAGTCTACTACCTACAAACATAACACTCACCTTAAAAAAATTATAAACAATTAGAAATGTCATATTTGTCGAATTAACTAAAAAGTAACTTTTTAAAAAAAGCTGAAGATTATGATTCTTCTGCTTTATGGCTTGGAGATAAGAATGAGACTTTTTCTGCTACTACTTCTGTTGTATATCTTTTCTTTTCATCTTCTGTTTCAAATACTCTAGTTTGAACTCTTCCTTTAACACCCAATATATCTCCTCTTTTACAATATTCAGTAGTATTTTCTGCTATACCCGTCCATAAGACACAATCAATAAAATCTGTCTCATAAACACCTTCTGAATTCTTATAACTTCTAGGTACTGCTAGTGTTATATTAGTTACTTTCTTACCTCCTTCTGTTTGTCTTAATTCTGGGTCTCTAACTAATCTTCCTACAATTACAATTTGATTTAACATAAAATTTCTCCTTTCAAATGGCATAATACTTTAAATATAAAATGTTTGCAAATCACAAAAAAACGATTTTATTAAAAATAATAAAACCATTTTAACTTTTTTGTTATACAAAAATGGCATTTTTGTAATTTTTTTATTACTAAAATCTGTTTTTTAACAAATTATTTAATTCTACCGCATATTCCATAGGAAGTTCATCTCTAAACTCATCAATAAAGCCCATTATTATCATTTCTCTTGCTTTATCTTCATCTATTCCTTTAGTTTTCATATAGAATAATTTATCATCACTTACTTTAGATACTGTTGCTTCATGTTCTAGTGTTGATGAATCATTTAACACTATATTCTTAGGAATAGTATCACTTTTTGCAGTTTCATCTAAAAGAATTGTGTCACATTTAATATTAGCTATAGAATTTGTTGCCTCTTTTTTTATTCTTACAGTGCCTCTATATGTAGCATTTCCACTATGTCTTGCTATACTTTTTGCTATTATATTACTCTTAGTATTAGGAGCATTATGAATCATTCTAGCGCCTGTATCCTGTATTTGACCCTCATCTGCCATAGCTATACTTATACATGTACCTCTTGCATTTTCTCCATTAAGAATGCATGCGGGATATTTCATGTTTATTTTTGCACCTATATTACCATCTATCCACTCCATCAATCCATTTTCTTCTACTATTGCTCTTTTAGTTACAAGATTATATATATTAGATGCCCAATTTTGAATTGTAGTATATCTACATTTTGCATTCTTACCTACAAATATTTCTACTACTGCCGCATGAAGACTATCTGTTGTATAAGTAGGTGCAGTACATCCTTCTATATAATGTAGTTCAGAATTATCATCTACTATTATTAGTGTTCTTTCAAATTGACCCATGTCTTTAGTATTTATTCTAAAATAACTTTGTAATGGTCTATCTAGCTTAGTATTTGGTGGAATATATATAAAACTTCCTCCACTCCATACACATCCATTTAATGCTGTAAATTTATTTTCATTATATTTTACTAATGTATTAAAATATTTTTTAAATATATTAGGATATTCTTTTAATGCTGTATCAGTATCAGTAAATATTATACCTTTTTCTTTTATCTCATCTAACATATTATGATAGATTGCTTCACTTTCAAATTGAGTAGTTACTCCTCCTAAATACTTCTTTTCAGCATCTATTATTCCTATCTCATCAAAAGTATTTTTAACATCGCATCTAACACTTTCCCAGTTATTAAATACTTTATCATTTATTCTTTTATAATAATGAATATTATTAAAATCTATATCTAATTTAGGTCCAAAATTAGGCATATCCATTTTTTCAAATGTTTTATAAGATTCTATTCTAAAATCTGTCATCCATTTTGGTTCATTTTTTAATTTAGATATAGTTTTAACAACTTCAATATTTAATCCTTTACCTAATTCAACTTCTTCTGCCATTTAATCTACCTTTCTTATAACATGAATAACATATTGCTTTATATCTATCATTACTACCCAACAATACCTGTTCTCCTTCATATATAATTCCATTATCATCATATCTTGCATTTACTATTGCTTCATTACCACATTCACATTTTTTTGATAAACAATTTATTACATCTGCAAGTTTAAATAAAGTTTCAGAGCCTTCAAAAAATCTTAATTTAAAATCAGTCCTTAAACCATATGTATATACTGGTTTATTAAATTCTTCTGCTATTTTTTTTAACTCTATTATTTGCTTTTTAGTACTGAATTGCACTTCATCAACTATTACACAATCACAATCTAGAATTTCATCCATAAATTTTACCAATAATTTATCTTTTTTATCATAAGTTTTAGCCTCTGCTTCTATTCCAACTCTAGATTTAATAATTATGCTTCCATCTCTATTATCTGTACTTGGTTTCAATAAAAGAACATTAAACCCTCCTTCTTTTAAATCAAAATTTCTCATAAGCGCAAGTGCTGTTTTTGATGACCCCATTGATCCATATGTAAACTCTAATTTTGCCATAAACCCTCCAATATATCATTAATTATGTAACTTGCACACATTATCCCTGCAGATGATGGCACAAGTGAAGTAGAACCAGGCGTTCTATCCTTAATATTTATACCCTTTTCCTTTGAACAAACAACCATTATTTTTCTTTTTTCATCTTTAAATTTATTTCTCAACGCTTTTGCAAGTGGATCATAACTAGTTTTCTTTAATTCAGTTATTTCTAACATTTCCGGGTGAAATTTGTTGCCAGTACCCATACAACTAATTATTTTTATATTTCTATTTAAACATTCTCTAATAAGTGCTATTTTAGTACTTATTGTATCACAAGCATCTATTACATAATCAATACGATATTTAAATAAATCCAATATATTTTCTTCAGTAATGAATTTATCAATAGTAATTACATTACAATCTTTATTGATATCTAATATTCTTTTCTTAGCAACTTCTACTTTCTTTTCTCCAATATTAGAATTAAGACTTATTAATTGCCTATTTAAATTTGTGATATCTACAACATCATTATCTACAATTATTATATTATTAACGCCCATTCTTGCAATAGATTCTAAAGCATATCCCCCAACTCCACCAATACCTATCACAAGAATAGTTTTGCTTCTTATTGCTTTTATTTCATCATTTGTTAATATTTTATTTAATCTAGATAACCACATAATATCACCAAAATTATTATAACATAAAAGATAAAAAAATCCCATAAACGTGTTATAGCGATAAACCCCGATATTATATCAGGTGGGCATCCCCATATAGTTTTTAGGATCCTTAATCACTTAATGGTAAGTATTCTACACCAACTATACTTTAGATTCCCTTTCACTCGCTTAGTTCGGATTTATGATAACACATCCATAGGATACTTTAATTATATCAATATATTTTATTTATTACAATACTATGACATTATTTTATCTATTGTTTTAAATACCCCATTAATACCTTGTCTTATATATTTACCCATAAAATTTGAGATAGAAAGACTAATTTTTGAGATTCCATTTGAATAATCTTTTGTACTTTCTTTCAAATATTCTTCAATATCTATATCTCTATTATTCTTAACATCTTCTTCAAATTTTTCTATTTCTTCATTAGTAAGTTCAATTCTTTTGTGCATTCCATATTCATAATATCCTTTATTATTTGATATATATATTGTTAAAAATATAACAAATAAAAATATCATAATAGTTTTTAATACTTTTTCAGCTTCCATTTATAACCTCACTAATTGATTTTGATAATACTTTAATACTTTTCAATACTGTAGACATACTGCTATTATATCCGCCAATATCTATCTTTATATTATCATCATATGAATTACTAAAATATATTTTACTTATTCCTTTACAATTCCTGTTTAAAGTAATGTGAAGTTTTTTTATAAATTCAATATTTTTTTTATTAGTATATAAATCTATATTACTATATTTTATTTTATTTACTACAATATTTGAATCACTTTTATTGGTTCTTCCTATATCAATTATGTATTTTAATGATTTATAATTAGTTAATTTATCAGATACTATGACATTAATATCATTCTTATTTATATCATTTACTAATGTGTCTTCAAATATTGTATTTATACCCACTTTATTAAGTTCTTCACTTAAGAAATAAGCAGCATTATATACATTTAATTTATTATTATATTCTACTTTATAACTTAATGATTGATTGCTATTATATAAATATATTATTGGATTATCAATATTATTACTATATGAAGATTTATACTCATTATTATTAAATTCAATAAATTTTAATGGATTAATACTATTGGATACAAACTCAACAAAATTATTATAAAAGTTATTATCATAAGTATCACTTAATATTAGTTTTAAATAATCAGATGAATTTAAATTATCAGTATAATATAAATAACTTACTGTAGAAATGCCTATAACTACCATTAAAGATATTATAAATAGCATTCTAACAAATATAAATTTTCTTTTACCCAGTTTCATAGTATCACCAAATAAAAATTAACATATATAAGTTTAAAAAAATGTCAAAAAAAGATAGGAATAATTCCTATCTTAATTATTTAGCGCTTTTATCACTAATCCAGAATGGTCCATATTGATTACCGCTCATACTTGTTCTTCTATAATTAATAACTTTATATCCTAAACCAGTACAAGTATCTACATAACCATCGTTATATGTTGTTCTTTCTTGTTTAATACATAACTTTGGAGCTTTGTTATTAGTAGTTCTAAAGAAATCTACTAAACATACAGCCATCCAAGCAAATAGTATTATCCATAAAACAACATTCATAATTCTAGAAAACAAAGATTTTTTCTTTTCTTTCTTTTCTGCTACTTCCCTTGTTTCTTTTTCTTCCATTTTATTTTTCACTCCTTACTTCAATTTTATCTTCAACTAAATTGTTAACAAGATCTGCTGGTATCTTTTGTTTATTCATATACCTACATATATATGAATATAACAATCTCAATCTAACTTTATCATACCTAGTCATATTTACAAATTTTAATTGAAGTTGATGCCCACTTTCTAAATCAAAATGTAAATCAACAGTATTAGATCTAAATCTTATATATAAAGCAGACACTTTATGATACGGAATAGTATATATTTCTTTAAATGGGTTGAAAGATAATCTATTATCAAATAGAACTATCTTTTCTGTTGTAAATATACCATGGTCTCTAAATGTTTTATAAGAAACCAATACTTTTTCATCATCATAAATATAGTCATATATATAATAAGGTAAATTCTCCGTCTTAATATATTTTGAAAAGTTAAAGAATTTAGATAACTCTTTATATTTAATATATGCCATATTTTATTCTCCCTTCTTATTCGTTTCTACTACCATGTAGATACATTTGATATTTTTACTTCATCAATTGCTTTATATTCACCATTTATTGGTTTAAATGTAACTTTATATGTTCCATAATTTTTTCTAATATATGTAATTTCTATAGTATTAGCTACATTAGTATCGTTTGATACGTCATCTGTTAAATTATCATATCTAGTTCCAATACCATAGATATATGTTGGATCATAACTAGACTCAGTTTGATTCCACCATGAACCACTTGTTACAACTCTAGACCATCTAACTACACCATATGAATTATATTCACCAAATGGTTGATAAGTTCCTGCATATAAATTAGTTAATGTTTTTGAGCCACTATTATAATTTGCAACAACACTAGTTACTTTAATATTTTGGTCATAGTGTTCAATTACTTCAAATATTTTATGAGTTAATGTTTCTTGTGTAACATTAGGTGAAACATTACAATTTTTTGTACAGTTTGATTTCTTTGTTCTATAGAACTTATTGTCAGTTCTTAATATAATTTCAAACTTAGTTTGTGCTGCTTCTTCGTTTTGAACTTTATATGTAATTGATGTATCAGTAAATCCATTTTCTGTGATTGTTAATGGAATATCATCGCCAACTTCAGCTGTACTTAAATCATTTGTATAGCTTGTTGTTGCTATTTCAGAACCATCAGCATAAACTTCAAATACTATAATCAATGTTGTTAAGTTTACTGTTGTTCCTTTTTGGAATACCCAGTTAACATTAGGTAATTCTTCTACTCTAATACCAATTTGATTTGGAGTATATACAGCATTTACTGTTAAATCTCCTGTAATATTAGAGAAATCTTTATCCCATTCTTTAAATGTCCAATTTTCTTTAGTTGGATTTGCTGGTGCTGTTGCTGCGTTACCATAACTAACAGTTTCAGTCTTTAATACTGAATCATCTGATTTAAATGTTACTGTATAACTTCTTACTGTACTTGTATATGTTGCTGTATATGTTGCCTCTCCTGTTACATTTGCTATTTCTGGTGTCCAGCCTGCAAATGTATATGTATACTGTGCTGTTGATGCTTTCTCTGGATCTTCTGGTACTACTATA
>CACZSX010000105.1 GCA_902783915.1 uncultured Erysipelotrichaceae bacterium
TGATATAGATGCTAATGGTATTGTTAATGTTAAAGCAAAAGATTTAGGTACTAATAAAGAACAATCTATAACTATAACTGCATCAACTAATTTAACAGATGAAGAAATAGATAGAATGGTTAAAGAAGCAGAAGCTAATAAAGAAGCAGATGAAAAGAGAAAAGCTGAAGCTGATTTAAGGAATGAAAGTGAGCAACTAATATTTGCTACTGAAAAAGCTATTAAAGATTTAGGAGATAAAGTAGACGAAAAAGATAAAGAAGAAGCTGAAGATTTAATTAAAGATTTAAAGAAGGAATTAGAAGGTAATGATACTGATAAGATTACTGAATTAAAAGATAAATTAAATGAAAAAGCTATGGCACTTGCTACAAAAGTTTACGAAGAAGCTGCTAAAAAGGCTCAAGAAGAACAAAATGGTTCTGAAGAAAAAGAAGACAAAAAGAAAAAATCTAAAAAAGATGATGATGTAGTAGATGCAGAATTTGTAAACAAAGAATAGGAAAGGTTAAGGGGTAAAACTTACCCCTTTATTTAAGTTATGGAAAGAAATAAGATTGATAATAAATATAAATGGAAATTAGAAGATTTATATAGCACTATAGAAGATTATAATAAAGATATAGAAAAGTTATCTAAATTAGTAGAAGAATTAGTTACTTATAAAGGAAAAGTAACAAGCAGTTCTAAAACGTTACTTGAAACACTATTATTAAATGAAAAAATGGATATGATTACTAATAAACTTTATGTGTTTATAAACATGAGATTACATGAAGATACAAGAGTAGGCAAATACCAAGAATTATCAGGTAATTTAGATATAATATTATCAGTAATAAATGAAAAGACTTCATTCTTTATTCCTGAATTATTAGAATGTGATTATAGTAAAATTAAAGAATATATAAATAAAAATAAAGATTTAAAAAGATTTGAATTTTTATTAGAAATGATATTTAATGAGAAAGATCATATCTTAAGTAAAGAAATAGAAGAAGTATTATCAAGAACTGGTAATATATTAAGTACTCCAGATAATGTATTTTCCAATTTAAATGATGCTGATTTAGTATTTGATTATATTAAAGATGAAAAAGGCAAAAAAGTAAGACTTACTAAAGGTAATTATTATCCATTTACTATATCAAAGAATAGAAAAGTAAGAAAGGATGCATTTAATACTTTATATAAAAAATATAAAGAATTAAATAATACGTTTGCAAGTACATTAAATTCTAATTTACAAGTAAGTACTTTCTTAACTAAAACAAGAAAATATGATAATCCTATTAACTTATATTTAGATAGTAATAAGATAGATACAAATATATATTATGATTTAATTAAAGCAGTTAATTCTAATTTAGATAAGATGAAAAATTATATAAATTTAAAGAAAAAAGAATTGAAATTATCATCTATTCATATGTATGATATGGCTGTTAAATTAAGTGATGAAGAAGATTCAAATTATACATTTGAAGATGCTAAAGAACTAGTATCTAAAGCGTTAAGTGTACTAGGAGATAAATATATAAAAGATTTAAATAATGGATTTAATAATGGATGGATAGATGTATATGAAAATGATGGTAAAAGAAGTGGAGCATATTCATGGGGATGCTATAATGCACATCCATATGTACTTTTAAATTATCAAGGCAAATATAATGATGTAAGTACTCTTGCTCATGAAATGGGACATGCTATCAATAGATTCTATTCTAATAAGAGTCAAGATTATTTCTATAGTGATAATCAAATATTTGTTGCAGAGATAGCTTCTACAGTTAATGAAACATTACTTAACTTATATATGCTTAAAAATGGTGATGATAAGTTAAAGAAAAGTATTATTAATGAAATGTTAGATGATATTAAAAATACAATATTTAGACAAACTATGTTTGCAGAATTTGAACTTGATATTCATAATAGATGTTTTAATGGTGAAACATTAAATGCAGAAAAATTGAATAACATATATTATGATTTAGTAAAAAAATATCATAAAGGTGCAATAGTAGATGAATACATTAAATATGAATGGAGTAGAATTCCACACTTTTATACACCATTTTATGTATATCAATATGCAACTGGTTTATCAATTGCAATAGCTATAGCTACTAAAATAAATAATGGAGATAAAGATATGCTAGATAAGTATTTAAAATTCTTATCTAGTGGATCAAATGATTATCCAACTAATTTAGTAGAAAAAATGGGAATAAATATATCTGATGCTGTAGATGAAGCATTAAAACTATTTGATAAACTTGTAAAAGAATATAAAAAATAGAAGGTGAAGTATGAATAAAAAAGATTATTATGAGGTATTAGGAGTTTCTAAAGATGCATCAGATGATGAAATAAAAAGCGCATTTAGAAAGCTAGCTAAAAAATATCATCCAGATGTATCAAAAGAACCTGATGCAGCAGAAAAATTTAAAGAAGCACAAGAAGCTTATGCAGTATTATCTGATAAAGAAAAGAGAAGTCAATATGACAGATTTGGACACCAAGCATTTAATGGTAATATGGGAGGTGCTTCTGGATTTGATTTCAGTGGTTTTGATTTTTCTGATATATTTGATGATTTATTTGGATCTTCTTTTGGTTTTTCAAATAGAAAAAGTAATACTACAAGAGGTAGACGTGGTAATGATATAAGTTTATCTATGAAAATTACATTTGATGAGGCAGTGTATGGTT
Organism: uncultured Erysipelotrichaceae bacterium; assembly: GCA_902783915.1. Taxonomy (GTDB): domain Bacteria; phylum Bacillota_I; class Bacilli_A; order RF39; family UBA660; genus CAG-1193. The sequence goes on from CACZSX010000105.1 coordinate 2,719, forward strand.
GTGAAAAGGAAGTAGAACTAGAACACTATGTAGAATGTGATAGATGTGATGGTAAAGGCGGATTTAATTCTGAAACTTGTAAATATTGTCATGGATCTGGAACTATAACTCAAGAACAAAGAACGATACTTGGATCATTTATGTCTAGAACTACATGCCCATATTGTAAAGGAGTAGGTACTAGTTATAAAGAAGAATGCTCTAAATGTAGAGGTAAAGGTGTAGTAAAAGAAA